>CAJOQO010000215.1 GCA_905236545.1 uncultured Lachnospiraceae bacterium | reverse complement strand
ACGTTAATATCACTGCGAAGAACTCTGTAAACCCTATTGTATAGAAATGAGCCCCGATTTAGGGGCTCATAACTTTACAAGCATCAGGTTTGTTATAAGGTTCCAACTCTTGGAGTCGGTTGATTCACCTGAAAAATGCATGGCTCGACCTCCTTACAGCGTTCTCTTGTTCCGCCGAAATGCCGCCATCCGATCCAGATCACCGTGGCTGATCTGATGCTCCAGCGCGGCGACGATTTTGTCTTTCCGGGAGAGAAAATCAGGCCCGGAAAGATTGTCGCCGGAAATAGTGTGATGAGTAATGAAGGAGCAATCACAGGTCAGATTCTCGACAAAGAGCTTCAGCTCCTCCAGCATTTCCTTTTCGGAAAGCGGATTGAATTCGCCGCGCTGGGCCTCTTCCAGAAGCGGTGTTCCCGGAAACAGTGTCAGACCGCCGGTCCCGACCAGCATCGGCTTGCACTTGCTGAAAATCTCTGCGGAATGGATGGCGTGCTCCCGGCTGTGAGACCTTCCTGCTACTCCGTTCAGGAAGGTCATCCAGTAATCGATGCCTGCTTCCTCCAACTTATGGCACTGTTCAAGGATATCTTCCGCATGATAACCCTTATGGATCCGGTCAAGAGTCCAGTCATCCCCGCTCTCCACGCCGAGGGAGATTTCACGCATACCAAGTTCTTTCAGCTTCTTCAGCTCGTCCACCGTCTTATTCTTCAGGTCGGTGACCCTGCCTGCCAGATAGATGTACTCCATCTTCGGCAGGTATTTATGAATCATCTCAAAAATCGGAGCCAGCTTATCGTAGGTCAGAACAAGCGGATTGGCCGAGAGCAGCTGAATCGTCCGGGCATTCGGATCGCACTCTGCAAGCTCTTTCAGGTCTTCCTCGATCCATTCCATCGGAGACATTCGGAAGGGCACTTCCTTGTACATGGTGCAGAACTTACAGCTGTTGTGGGTGCATCCCTGAGTGATTTCCAAAAGCGGCCATGTCGGCCAGTAGGGATTTCTGTATACGGTTCCGGTAAAATGCATGATAAAACCTCCTCTCACAGCTCCGTCACAAAGTCTTCCAACGGCATGCGTCTAAAGTGCCATGCGTTGGGTTTTGCCTTTTCCGAAGGATAACCCATAGCAAACATCATGACCGGAACAATATTCTCCGGCAGCTCAAATACCTCCGATACCGTCAGTGCATCGAATCCACGGAGCCATACGTTGTGGATGCCGAGTTCCTCCGCCTCATACATCATTGTCGCAGCGGCAATGCTGGCATCCTGTTCCCCAGAGTTGTAGTTATAAAACATGCGGTCATGCGGGGCCTTCCACACCGTGTTCAGGTCATAGCAGACCAGCAGCATCAGCGGAGCGTTATAGTGAAAAGGCGTCACCATTCTTGCTTTTGCCAGCGCCTCCGGGCTTCGCAGCACATAGAATCGCTGCGGCTGGTAGTTGCAGGCAGTCGGTACAACACGTCCCGCCTCAAGAATCTTATCCAGCTTCTCCTGCTCGACTGGGCGAGGATCAAAGAAGCGCTCCGAATATCTGTTTTTGGCTAATTCAAGAAAATTCATATCAATCCATCCTTTCAAAAAGTGCAGTTCCCGGGGTTCTGTCCCTGAATGTTCTTGTTAATGGTCCGAGTTTACACAAATCCCTTGAAAGATTCTACGTACAGACCTATATTTTTGATAGATGTTCTTACATTTTTTGCCTTTTGTAAGAAGGAGTATATATGGCTGAGATCACTAAGATGTGGATTGCGGATAAGATGCGGGAAATCATGAAACACAAACCCATCGATAAGATCCGTGTGACTGAGATCTGCAAAGCGGCTGACATTGAACGACCGACCTTTTATTACCATTTTAAAGATAAGTACGACCTGGTAGCCTGGATGTTCTGCACGGATGCTTACGGAACAGACATCACTTCTGTCACCTCTGCCGCCGCCGGAATGAACAGAATGAAGCAGGAGCTTCTGTTTTATAAACGGGCCTATGAAGATTCCTCCCAGAACGCACTCCGGCACTACATGTTGGAGTACTTTGTCAGGCGCTATACGAAACTTGTAAAAGAAAAGCTGGGCACCGATATTCTCGATACTCAGCTTGCCTATAGCATTCGTTTTTATTGTATGGGTACTGTCGGGATGACACAGGAATGGGTGCTGAAGGACAATATTACCTCGGCGGAAACAGTGGTCCGGATGATGTTTCAATCCATGCCGGAGAACCTGCGGGCGATACTGTTCTAAATATCATATTCTTGGAGAAGTCAAAAAAGGAGACCTGGAACGGGTGGCCTTTAAGAGCGAACAGCTCCGGAAGTATTTTCCGAAGTCCTATACGCCGAAACAGATGTCCGATACGATCATCAAGCTCCTCGAACAGTGGCAGCGAAAGCGCCAGCGGGACCAGGAACGCTAAGCATCAATGTTTTATTGCCCGATATAAACCGGAAGCCTCCATAACAGATAAAGCGGAAGACTGATCTCATGCGTATCACCTTTCTGGTTGTCTCCTATGT
>CAJOQO010000214.1 GCA_905236545.1 uncultured Lachnospiraceae bacterium | reverse complement strand
TACATTCCGGACGATCCATCGCGCCGCCGTGTCGAACGGGTGCTGCAAAGAGGGGGAAACACGGCTTCGCCTGACATGCCTGCTGTTTTTCATTTTCTTCCACACTCCTTTTTCTGCCACACTCCTTTTTCTGCCACGCCTTCTGTTATCAGGAACGATCTCTTCCTGCGGTCATACCTCGATCTGCATGATCTTCCTACCCCACAGAAATGCCGCGGCGTACAGGATAAGGCTGAAGGTCATGATCGCAATCCCGAGCACACTGTGATAACACACATCCAGAAAGCCGGGAGAGGTGATCGAGGTATAGGCGATCAGAAGCATCGGAGCGAAAGACATGATCTTCTGCTCGGAGGCCTTGCCGGACAGGTTGGCTTCGATCTCCTCGAGTGTTTCGTTTTTCATCTGAATGCTGGTTACGGCATTGCGGATGATGCCGATCATATCGCCTCCGGTGCGTTTGGCAGTCTGAAACACTTCCGCAAAATCCCGGATATCTTCGATGTGTGTTCGATGGCCAAGATCCAGAAGCAGAGCTTCGATCGGGACATTTAATCCGGTCTGGGTGAGGATATACCGAAACTCAGTGATGATAAAGGAATCCTCCGGGTAGATCTTGACAAGTTCACTGATCGCCTCGCGAAACGAGTTCTCAATCGCGTATCCGGCCTGGAGGGAGGCGTTGACCATCTGTATCCCTGTGGTAAACTGCGTGAGAATCGTCCTTCTCCGGCGGTCGGCCAGATCCTTGCGCCGTATGCTCAGGAAGGGATACACGATGGGGAAAAACAGGAGAAAGGCGATGAATGAGCGGTAGAATAAATATGCAATGACAGCGTCCAGCGCTGTGAAGAGCAGAATGTTTTCGGTCAGTTCCCGGCGGGAGAACTGATAAGTGCCGTAGTCCGGCGGCCTGCCTGAGGCGGGGTTTCCCGAACTGCAGGAGCGGTCCGGCTTCCTGGCCGTTCGGTATCTGCTTTTCACGGGCTTCCTATGTTTTGTCCGTTCTGTACGTTTCATATGTTTTATATGTTTTATACGTTTCATACGCTTCATACGTTTCATACGCTTCAGGCTCTTCCTTCTTCTCCATGAGACAGGGCAGCAGACCTGTCAGATTCCGTTCCCTGCAGCTTTTGAGACAGGGCAGCAGACCTGCGTTATGATTCACGGCCCCTTTCCTTACAGCTTTATTCCCGCCCGGTCCAGCTTCTGCCTGTTGTGCAGCTCCCCGACTTTCTTCAGCTCTCCGACCAGCCGTCCCTTCTTATCTTCTCCCTGCATCTCGTATTCGAACAGGGTGTGTGTCAGGATCTCCCCGGTCGGGACGTCATATCCGTCGATCTCAAGGATCTCCAGCACCTTACGCGATTTGTCCCTCATACGGGACAGATGCACCATGATGTCGATACCGCTGGCGATCTGGCGCCGGATCGCGGAGATGGGAATCTCGAGACCCATAAGCACCATGGTTTCCAGTCTTGACAGCATATCCTTCGGACTGTTCCCGTGGCCGGTGCTCAGACTTCCGTCATGTCCCGTATTCAGACTCTGCAGCATATCGATCGTCTCATCGCCGCGGACCTCCCCTACGATGATCCGGTCCGGGCGCATCCGGAGAGAAGAGCGGATCAGATCCCGGATCGTCACCTCGCCGTCGCCCTCCGCGTTCGGACGCCGCGCCTCCAGCCGCACCAGGTTGGGAACGCCCTGAATCTGCAGCTCCGCGTTATCCTCGATCGTGATGATCCGCTCGTCCTTGGGAATGTAGTTCGACAGCGCGTTCAGAAAGGTGGTCTTTCCGCTGCCTGTTCCGCCGGAGATGAAGATGTTGTAGCCGGCCTGGACGAGCCCCTTTAAAAACGCGGCGCCCTCACGTGACACGGATCCCCAGGCGATCAGCTTCTCCATGGAGATCGGTTTTTCCGGAAACCGGCGGATCGTTATCACCGGCCCGTCAATGGCAATCGGGTTCATGACGATATTGACCCGCTCGCCCCGTTCGAGGCGGGCATCCACGATGGGCACCGACTCATTGGCAACGCGGTTTGAGTAGGCGACGATCGACTGTATGATGTCCTGGAGCTTTTCCCGTGAGGTAAATGACCTGTCCCACTTCATCAGCCTCCCGGCCCTTTCGACAAAGATGTTTTCCATACCATTGACCATCACCTCTGTGACCGAATCATCATCGAGAAGCTCGGAGAGAATGTCGAGCCGGCGCACGGAGTTGAACAGCTCCGTCTTGAGCTGGTAGCGGTCCGCGAAACGCATTCGTCTGGAAGGATCGCTCTGCGCGATCAGTTCATCTATCAGGTCGAGGATCTCGGCATCCGACATGTCGCGGGACATCTCCAGCCGGCCCATGAGCTGCGCTCTGCATTCCAGAAATCTTTGCTGATCCATCATAGTAATACGCCATTCAGGGCAGACGCCCTGCTCCTGTGTTTCCTGAAGTCATTTTCATTTTGCCGATCCGTCCGGATCACGCAGGGCAGTTGCCTGACCCGCTTGTTTGGGGATTCTTTTGGTATTCCTTTGGCAGGCTGCCGCGGGCATGCCATGGAAGGAGGCAGGAACTGCCGCACGCCCGGGTGCATCTT
>CAJOQO010000213.1 GCA_905236545.1 uncultured Lachnospiraceae bacterium | reverse complement strand
TGCCCTAGTGGCGGAATTGGCAGACGCCTGGGACTTAAAATCCCATGTCGAGTGATCGACGTGCCGGTTCGACCCCGGCCTGGGGCAGAAATAGCATTGTATCAGGAGACGGGATGGCCTCCTGATACAGTGCTTTTTTGGATATAAAGGAATGAATGGGGGAATGATGATACAGGAAAGAGAGGCCCGTGAACCGGTCAGACAAGCCATTTCAGTGGATGAGGATTTGAGACCGGCCGGAAGGCCGCTTTCATCAGGTGAGATTCAGGGACCGGCCGCAAGAGCCCTTCTTGTTGGCGTGTGTACCGGGCCGGATCATGAATTTCAGATAGGGATGGATGAACTGGAAGCATTGACCGTGTCCTGCGGAATGCAGCCGGTGAGAAGAGTCACACAGCATCTTCCATGGGCGGATAAGGCTACCTGCGCAGGCCCCGGAAAGGTTGAGGAGATCCGGATGCTCGCGGAAGCGGAGGAGGCGGATGCCGTCATCTTCAATAACAATCTGTCACCCGCACAGATCTCCAATCTCACGAAGCTTCTTGCTGTAGAAGTCCTGGATCGGACCGCGCTGATCCTCCAGATCTTCTCGGAACACGCTTCGTCGCGGGAAGCACGGATCCAGGTGGAGTATGCCAGGCTGCAATATGTACTTCCAAGACTTGCGGGGATGCGCCGCAACCTGTCCCGGCAGGGCGGCGGAAGCGGAGCAAGATCCAACAAGGGCTCCGGTGAGATGCAGATAGAGCTGGACCGCAGGCATATCGAGCGCCGGATGACGTCTCTGCGCAGAGAATTGGAAAAGGTTTCACGGATGCGTGAGACGCAGAGAAAAAAGCGGACGCGGAACCGCCTTCCGCTGGTATCGCTTGTAGGATATACGAACGCAGGGAAATCAACCCTGATGAATGCCCTGATCGATTACAGCAGGGGTCTGACGGAAGCACAGGAGAATGACCGGCATGTTTTCGTGAAGGATATGGTCTTTGCGACACTGGATACGGCGGTCCGGAGAATCGAACCTGATGGCGGGCGCGCATTCCTGCTTTCTGATACAGTCGGATTCATCAATGACCTTCCGACGTCTCTGGTGGAAGCTTTCCGTTCAACACTGGAGGAGGTGCTTCAGGCGGATCTGATTCTCATCGTTGCGGATGCGTCTGATCCGGAGCATATGATGCAGATGGATGTGACGGCCAGAACGCTTCGTGAACTTGGGGCGGGCAGTATCCCGGCGATCGTGGTGATGAATAAGTCAGATCAGGTACCGGGAAATGAGCCGCCTCTCTCGTCATCAAGAACGGACAGGATCCGGATCTCTGCAAAGGAGGGGGACGGAATCCGTGAATTGCTGCATCTCATAGAAGAGAAACTGGATGGAGAGACGGTTCAGGAAACTGTGCTGATTCCGTACAATGCAATGTCAGAAGCCAGGCTGCTTCGTCAAAGAGCGGCGATTCTTTCTGAGGAATATGTGCAGGAAGGACTGAGGCTGAATGTGAGGATGGATATGGAACTGCTTCGAAGATACAGGGAATATGTCATCTCCTGTTAGGAAAACGCTGATTCATTTTGTTTTGCTGTTGATAAGACCTGTGGGGGGAGCTGTGGATTCCATGAAAAAAAACAGTTATGAGCGGATCTATGATGTCGTGCGGCAGATTCCGCGCGGAATGGTTGCAAGCTACGGACAGGTTGCAGCGCTTGCCGGGAACAGAAGATGGGCGCGCGTAGTAGGATATGCACTGCATGTGAATCCGGATGAAGAAGGGATTCCATGCTACCGCGTTGTAACAAAGGAAGGAAATGTATCACGCGCATTTGCATTTGGCGGAGCAAACCGGCAGGTCGAACTGCTGAAGGCAGACGGGGTCGGATTTATAGACGGCCATGTTGACATGGAACGGTATCAGTGGAAAAAAACAGTCTGCTAATGACATCGGGTGTGGCCTGTAACGAGTCAGATTATAGTCAAATATAGTGCCTGAGATTTTTTGAATTTCTTCTTGCATTTTCCGAGAACCTGTGATATTCTAAGGAAGCTTCAACGAAGTATGGTTCCTTGGTCAAGTGGTCAAGACGCCGCCCTCTCACGGCGGAAACAGGAGTTCGACTCTCCTAGGAACTATTCCCGTCATCAGGACGATGGCGGGTTTTCTTTTC
>CAJOQO010000212.1 GCA_905236545.1 uncultured Lachnospiraceae bacterium | reverse complement strand
GGGCTCCTGAACCCGGGGCTCCTCTGACCGGATCTCTTTCAGCATCCGCACTCACCTCCTTCCTTGATTCAAAATGCCGCATTGGATGCATGATCTTTCACCGCGATCCGACAGGCAGGAAGCAGCTGTGAGGCGCCATTTCCGGTCATGACAGCATCAGGGGAGAGCATCCGCTCCGCCTGGAGGAACTGATCCGGATCAATGCATCATGATGAGGATCGCAAAAACAATCCCCGCACACAAAAGCCCCGTGCCAGACATTAGAACATTGGCCCTGCCGATATCCCGGATCTCAGGGCTTCTCCTTTCATCTCCGATGGCCGGCTTCTCCACCATCACGCCGTGATAGGCGTGAGTCCCGCCGAGACGCAGCCCCAAAGCGCCCGCGCAGACACTCTCTGTCTGCGCCGAATTCGGCGATAAGTGGCACCGTCTGTCCCGCTTCCAGATTCTGAAAGCATCCCTTCCGCTGACAGATCCACAGAAAAGACCAATGACATATGAAGCAAGAATCATCAGAACAGCGCTGATCCTGGCCGGCAGGTAATTCATCACGTCATCGGCTCTCGCGGCCGTTCTTCCGAAGTACCCGTATCGCTCATTCCTGTATCCCAGCATGGAATCCATGGTATTCACCGCTTTATAAAAGAATCCCGTAACCGGCCCGCCAAGAGCCAGGTAAAGAAATGGCGCGATCACCCCGTCGGAGGTATTCTCCGCCACCGTTTCTACGGCCGCTTTGATGATCTCATCCTCAGAAAGCCGGTCCGTATCCCGGCCGACGATCATGGAAAGTGCCCGGCGCCCTCCGGGAAGGTCTCCCGCCTTCAGCGCCGCAGCGACCTTCATGCTCTCCTTGCAAAGACTCCTGGCGGCGAGTGCATAAGCGCTGAATATGGCTTCTGCCGCCACGCCCGCATAAGGGCTCAGAAGATAGGCTGCGGACAGAATCAATCCCGTCACCAGCACCGCCGCGGCAGCCACAGTTATCCAGAGGATGGTTCCCCTTGCCTTTGCCTTGCGGGGATCCTCTGGATCTGTTTCCTTCCCGGGATCATCTGTCGCCTTTGCCTTCCCGGGATCATACAGCCTCTTCTCCAGAAAACCGATCAGCCGGCCGATCGCCCGCACGGGATGCGGAAGCGCATAAGGATCTCCCACAAGCAGATCAAGCAGGATCCCGATCCCCAAAGCGACTATATGAAAAATCAAGTATTCCCTCACGCCCCATCTCCAGATCCAGTCTGTATCCCTCCAGATTGCCGGCCATAAAATCAAAATACTCCCTGCCCGTGAGCTCACTCATAACAGCCATGAGTGTTCCCCCGTGACAGATGATCACCGCCGTCTCATCCGCAGACAGATCCCCGAGAACCGCATAAAACCCCTGCAGTGATCTTTTCACGAAGCTGTTCCGATCCTCTCCTCCGGGAAATGGCAGGGTACCATTGCTGTCGATCCATTGCCGGTAAAGCGGGTTTCCCGACAGCTGTGCATGATCCTTTCCCTCAAATGCTCCGAAATCAATCTCCCTCAGATCAGGGACAGGCGTGATCTCAGGATCATCAAACAGGATCTGTGCCGTCTGCATCGCCCGCTTCAGAGGACTGGCATAAAAGCGCAGCTTCTCTCTTTCCTCCCCGGGTAAAGCCCCGTACTCCGCCTTTCGTGAAATTGTTTCCCTGACCCCGGACGCACTGAGTTCCTCATCCGTGCGGCATCCTGTATACCGCCCCTTTTCATTGCCGGCGGTTCTGGCGTGCCTGATCAGATATACCCTTCTGTGCGCCATGCTTTTCATGCTCCTTGTCTGGTTATCATCAGTATTTCCTCAGTGCAGCATCAGTGTGCAGACTGCAAGAGTCGCGGAGGATACCGTCTCGGCCACCACAAGAAAACGCCCGGCCGTGTCCCCGGTCACGCCCCCGAATTCCCGGCAGGTGTAACTCCTGTAATGCAAAACGCAGACGGCAAGAGAGAAAAGCACCGGGATCCCCTTCCGGGGAGAAAGACCGATGACAAACAGCACCGCTGCCATCAGTTCGGCGCTCAGCGCCATGAGCACCCATTTTTCATCTGTCTTCGTCTCTCCGTACAGCATGCCTTCCTTCTTCGCTTTCGGATAAAGAAGGGATGTGAGACCGCTCAGGCAGCGCGCCATCACGAAAATGGCAGCAAAAATCATAAGACCGGACAGATCCCCTCCCGCATCCGTAAGGATCAGGATCGTCGACGCGCCGAAGACAAGAAGAATCTTAATCAGTCCGATGACGGCGAAAGCGCCGACATGCGGATCCTTCAGGATCTCCAGCTTCCGCTCCGGGGAAGCATAAGAACGAAGCGCATCCTCCGTGTCCATGAAGCCGTCGACATGAAAGCCTCCGGTCACGAAGAGCGGGATCGCCAGCGTTACGGGGACACGGACAGAAAGCGGACAGCTCCTCATAAACGCCGGCATGTTCAGAAGCATGATCAAAAGACCGATCACAGCGCCGACGAGCGGAAAAAAGATCAGGGAATAAGACATTTCCTCCTCTCTCCACGAAAAGCGGGGCATGGGGATCCTGCTGTATAAAGAGAAGGAAACTGCAAGATACCTCAGGATTTTCAATGCTTTCACCCTTTCTCCCCATCTGCGTCAGGGAAACGCTGATTGATTCTGTTCTGCAGTTGACGATCCGCCGGAGCCTCTGAGGAAGCACTGACAGAATCAGTGCTTCCTCAGTTCCCGGACTTCATCCGCCAGCGCTTTCAGTCTTTTGTTCACTGCATGCAGATACGTGACATACCGGATCGTGGATGCGTCATACCCGGGATCTGACAGCGGATAGATGCTGCTCACGATAACAAGATGATGAACCGCCCGGGCCAGCTTCCCGATCTCATCCGCCATCTCATCTGCAAACCGCTCCGCGCTCATCTCATCTGCATCCATCCTGCTCCTCACAGGAGTTTCAAACAGCTCATTTCCCACCAGATTGGAAACGCATTCGAGGAGAACCGTCGCCTCCTCCGGGTTCGCCATGTCCTTAACCGCGCCTGTGATCTCCCGGCCCCGCTCGATGGTGACAAAGCCTTTCCCCTCCCGCTGTTTCCGGTGCTTTTCCACGCGCAGCGCGCCTTCCTGATCCATCACACGCATCGTCGCGAGATAGTACTTCTCGCTGTCATTCAGCGCAAGGGACAGCTCTTCCGCCATGAGCGACTTACCGCTCTTTGGCGTTCCGAGCACCAGGATGATCATGACGGAATCCTCCTGTAGCGGGCAATCCCGGTCTCATCGAAGCGTATTCCGTTCCGGTAAAGCGACATGGCCATGTCAAGCATCGGAAGGAGCAGGACGGCGCCGCTGCCCTCACCGAGGGCCAGATCCGCGTGCAAAACAGCCGTGAGCCCGAGGCGATCCAGGATAACCTTCATCCCGGCCTCGCGGCCAAGATGAGACGCAATCATAAAGTCCCTGCAGCCTTTCTTCAGATGTTCTGCCGCAAGCGCCGCAGCGCCGCTGATGAGACCGTCGATCACCACCGGAATGCCATGCAGCGCCCCTCCGATAAAAACCCCGGCAAGACCCGCCAGATCCAGCCCGCCGACGCGCCTTAACGCCTCAAGCGTCCTTTCATCCTCAGGCAGATCCCGCTCCTCCGTCCCTTGAAAATGCCGTCTCAGTCCCTCCCGGATCACCTGCCGTTTTCTTTCAAGTCCTTCCTCCGTAAGGCCCGCGCCTCTTCCGGCCACGCCTGCCGGATCGATGCCCGTAAGCGCGCAAAGAAGCGCTGTGCTCGTCGTGGTATTGCCGATGCCCATCTCCCCCGTC
>CAJOQO010000211.1 GCA_905236545.1 uncultured Lachnospiraceae bacterium | reverse complement strand
GCTGCGGCGTCAGCGCCTTCCACACCGGCGCCTGCCGTACCGTCCGCATCCGGCATGCCTGCATTTGCTTCAGAAGACTGCGCGATTCCCAGCCCCTGAGCCTTCGCTCCGTCAATCTCAACCACAGCCGTATCCGCAAGCCCGAGCGCCTTCGTCTCCTCATAGCTGGCGCTGTCGAGGGAAGGCATATACTGGCTCACGGCAACCGTCGTAAACGACTCTCCCGCGAAGCTGCTCACCGTCGGCGAGCTGTCCTTCAGATAACTCCAGGAGGCAGGCATCGCAACCGCTTCCTGCACTGCCGGAGCATCCATCTCAACCTCCCCGCTCACTTCGTCTTCCATGTATTCATTTGTATCGATATCGATCGCGTGCTCATCCTCGCCCGCAGTGCCGGACTGCTCGGCAGCAATCTGCTGCGCCGTATTCTCATCGATGTATCCGTCGGAACTCTCTCCGACGCCGACCCACATCCCGTCATCCTCGTCAGGATCCTCCGACGACTCGCGGCGAAGGGACAGATGCGCATCGTTTGTAAGACCCAGCTGCTGAACCAGGTCGCCGACATAATTGCGCTCGCCTGTCAGCGTTTTCAGTACATATGGCGTATCCGAATCGTAGCCGACGCGCTCCACGTTCAGAACGCCCGAGATACGGGAACGGTTTTCCTCACTCAGGGATTCAATGAACCGCTGCGCGCCATATCCTCCGTCTTCCTGTCCTGACAGGAAAAGGAAGCAGATGTCGGTATCCGTCACAACCTCGGACAGAATCCGCGCAGACTCGATCAGCGCCGCGGCGCCGGACTTATCATTGGCAAAAGGATCCCCCTCATCAGGGGAACGCTTCGAATCGTAGTGCGTTACAACCAGGAAAATATCTGACTTGCGGTTCGTCTGGGAGTTGGCTCCGCGCTCGGCAAGAACGTTCACGCCGGGAGCGTCTATCCCGTCTTCATTCACCACGCCCTCGTGAAAGGCCTGTTCCTGGACGGTATAGCCCAGCTCTCCCAGCTTCGTCTCGATATAGGAAGCAACGGTCAGCTCGCCGTCGGAGCCGGTCGGGCTTTCAACCTGCGTCATCTCGTCCAGATACTCCTGAATCCTGCTCTCATTCGCGGCAATCAAAGCGCCCGGGCTCTCCGGATTCTCCTCATTCGTCGTCTCGACCTCATCCGCGTCGCCCTCGTCCAGCTGGAGATCATAGTATTCCTCATCGTCCTCGTCATCGTCCGTGCCGCGGTACGCTCCGCCGCCTCCGATTCCGGAGCCGCCTTTTGAGACCGTCGGATTGGTCGTCAGGGCGCCAAGGCTCGCGATCTTTTCAAGGGTCTTCGTATCTCCCGATTCCATGGCATCCTGCAGGGTATCCATCGGAACACCGGCATTGTACGAAACATCTTCCCCGGTATCCTCTATCAGAAATGCACTGTCCGAGCCGGAGTCTCCCGCGTCAATCGAACCGCCCGAATCTCCCGCGTCAATCGAGCCTCCGCCGGTATACCCCTCGCCATCATCGATCGTAATGTCGTCGTCATCCGCACATACGGCAACACTCTCCGCTCCCGCCAGCAATACTGCCGCCGAGACGCCTGCCGCCAATGTACGCCGGAGTCTTATCAGCTCTTTCTTTCGCATCACAATCATCTCCCCTGGGTATTCTCGAAAATGCATAATTTTCCTTATACAGATCCAATATACGGCAAAACGCGGCGAAACGCAATTGCAACCGTATTATTGACTGCAAAAAAACGTGGTGATAAACTCAGAAAAAGGTTACAGGTCAGGGTGTGGCCTGTTACGAAAAAGAACAGAAAGGTTCGAATCCGGAGCTCCGGAATGCAAGGGAAAGGCAGGATCGTAATATGGGAAACAAGAAACAGATTGACTGGGCGTCGCTGGGGTTCTCGTACCGGAAGACAGACTACCGGTTCGTCGCCAACTATAAAGATGGCAGATGGGATGAGGGTGAACTGACAGAGGATGAGAATGTCGTGATCAATGAATGCGCCGGCGTTCTTCAGTATTCCCAGTCCTGTTTTGAAGGCCTCAAGGCCTATACCACACAGGACGGTCATATCGTAACCTTCCGTCCGGATCTGAACGCGCAGCGTATGAAGGATTCCTGCGAGAGGCTGGAGATGCCGGTCTTCCCGGAAGATCAGTGGATCAAAGCGGTTCTTGATACCGTGAAGGCCAACGATGCATGGGTTGCTCCGTACGGCAGCGGCGCGACGCTCTATATCCGTCCGTACATGTTCGCCAGCAGCGCGGTGATCGGAGTGAAGCCCGCGGATGAGTATCAGTTCCGGATCCTCACCACGCCGGTCGGACCCTACTTCAAGGGCGGCGTGAAGCCGATCACGATCCGGATCTCGGACTTCGACCGCGCCGCGCCGAACGGCACCGGACATATCAAGGCCGGTCTGAACTACGCGATGAGCCTGCACGCGATTATGGACGCGCACCGCAACGGCTTCGATGAAAACCTCTATCTGGATCCGGCTACGCGCACAAAGATCGAGGAAACGGGCGGCGCCAATGTGCTTCTGGTCAGAAAAGACGGCACGCTGGTCGTTCCCAAAAGCCCGAGCATCCTTCCTTCGATCACACGCAGAAGCCTGGTCTACATCGCAAAGGAGATCCTCGGCATGCAGGTCGAGGAAAGAGAAGTTCTCTTCGACGAGGTACGCCGCGGCGAATTCACCGAATGCGGTCTGTGCGGCACGGCAGCGGTCATTTCGCCGGTCGGAAGGATCTTTGACCACGGCACCTTCTATGAGCTGCCCGGCGGCATGAATGAGATCGGGCCGGTGATGAAAAAGCTCTACGACACGCTCACCGGCATCCAGATGGGCCGTCTGGAAGCGCCCAAAGGCTGGATCTATGTGATCGAGTAAGGAGCTGCGGACAGATCCTTACTGCTCCTTCTCGATAAATTCGTGGTAGATCGTGCGGATCGCCCGCCTGAAGTCTTCGTTCTGAATGCCAACGATGATGTTGAGCTCGCTCGATCCCTGATCGATCATCTTGATATTGATCCCGGCGTCCGCCAGGGCCGTGCACAGCCGGCCCGCGGTACCCCGGGCGTTTTTCATTCCGCGCCCCACGATGGCGACAAGGGCCAGATCCGACTCCAGAAAGATATTATCCGGGTTAACCGCTCTGTGCAGGCCTGCGATCACATCCTGTTCCTTGTTCGCGAACTCTTCCTGGTGCACAAGCACCGAGAAGGTATCGATCCCGGAAGGCGTATGCTCAAAGGAAATCTCATTTTCCTCGAAAACCTGCAGCACACGGCGGCCGAATCCGACCTCGGAGTTCATCATCGCCTTGTCGATCGTAACCGAGCAGAAGCCGGTCCGCCCCGCGATCCCCGTGATCACATGGCGCGGGCTGCGCACTGTGGACTCGACAATCAGGGTTCCATGATCCTCCGGGCGGTTGGTATTGCGGATATTAATCGGGATCCCCTCTGCCCTGACCGGGAAGATCGCGTCCTCATGAAGCACGGACGCTCCCATATAGGAAAGCTCGCGCAGCTCCCTGTAGGTCACAGTCTCGATCACCTCCGGATTCTCGACGATCCGCGGATCGCAGGCCAGGCATCCGGACACATCCGTCCAGTTCTCATAGACATTGGCCCGCACGGCGCGGGAAATAATCGAACCCGTAATATCGGAACCTCCCCGCGAGAAGGTCTTTATGCTTCCGTCCGGCATCGCTCCGTAGAAGCCGGGAATCACGGCTGTACCGACATTCCTGAGCCTTTCACGGCAGACGTCATTGGTGAGTCCCGCGTCGAAGTTCCCATGCGCGTCGAACAGAATCACCTCTTTTGCGTCGATGAAACGGCATCCCAGATAGTTCGCCAGAACGATCCCGTTCAGATACTCCCCGCGGCTGGCGGCGTAGTCTCTCCCCGCCCTCCTGCGGAAATAATCCTCGATCACGGCAAACTCTTCCTCCAGCGACAGCTTCAGTCCCAGCCCGTCGATGATTTCCTGATACCGGTCTGCGATCCTCCGGATATCCCCGCTGATATCCTTTCCCTCCGAAGCCTTGTCATAACACCGGTACAGCATGTCTGTGACCTTCGTGTCATCCGAATACCGTTTGCCCGGCGCAGATGGAATAATGAATCGTCTGTCCGGGTCAGAGTGAATGATCGCCCCCACCTTCTCCATCTGTTCTGCGCTGGCAAGCGAGCTGCCGCCGAATTTGGTAACCTTGAGCATAACCTTATCTATCTCCCCTGCTTATCGTGCCAGGAAAACACCGGTTCGATCCGTGTTTCCCCGGAGCCTCCGGCGGATCGCAGTGCGGCCGGTTCATCACGCGCCGACCACATCCGCCATGCTGTAGAATCCCGCTTCCTTCCCCGCCAGATATTTCGCCGCCGCCAGGGCGCCTTTCCCGAAGATACTGCGGGAGTAGGCAATGTGATGGAACTCCACAACCTCATCCGTCCCCGCGAAGATCACCTCGTGCGTCCCGGGAATATTCCCTCCCCTTACGGCACTGATGCCGATCTCCTTCGGACGGCGTTTCTCCATCCGCTCAGATCTGTCAAACGTGTAAGAATACGCTCCGTCCAGCCCTTCATTGATGCTGTCCGCAAGCGCAAGCGCCGTTCCGCTGGGCGCATCCTTCTTCTGGTTGTGATGGCGCTCCACGATCTCAATGTCAAAGCCCTCCCCCGCAAGCCTGGCCGCGGCCTCGCGCACCAGCTTCAGAAGGACGTTGACGCCAAGAGACATGTTGGCGGAGCGAAGCACCGCAACCGACTTCGCGTCCTCCGCCAGGCGCCTGGTCTGTTCCTCTGACAGTCCCGTGGTGCACACCACGACAGGGATCCGGTTCGAAACGGCATAGTCCATCATCGCGTCAAATGCCTTCGGAGAGCTGAAGTCAACGATGACATCCGGCCTGACACGCACCTCATCAAAGCTCCGAAGCACCGGATATGTGCCATCTCCCTCACCGGCAATGTCGATTCCCGCGGCAATCTGAAGCTCCTCATCCGCCGCTGCCAGTTCTGTGATCACCTTTCCCATCCGGCCGCAGCAGCCGGTCAGCAATATCTTTGTCATTTCCGTTGGATCTCCTGTTCCCATTCTCATCTATAAACGCATGTTTTTCTGCTGTTTCTGTCTGGCCACACAGACGTCAGCCTATATGGCTATAGGTAAACGGACAAAATGCCCGCCGTCTGCAGGTCAGGCAGACCAGTGCAGCACCAGTTGTACACGAATCAGCCGGGAATTGCATGCGGGAAAACCGCCCCCGGCAGACATGGAATCAAAGAATCCCGTAAGCCTTCATAGAGGCTTTCAGCCTCTCCAGATTCTTCTCCTCCATCGCGCTCATCGGCGCGCGGAGGGGGCCAACCTCCTTGCCCATCAGGTTCATCGCGGTTTTGACCGGAATCGGATTCACCTCGCAGAACAGCGCCTCGATCAGGTCAAGCGCCTCCAGCTGCGCCCGGGCGCTCCCTTCCGTATCTCCGTCGAACCATGCCTGACAGATCTCATGCGTCTGGCGCGGAGCGACATTGGACAGAACAGAGATCACGCCGACGCCGCCCAGCGCCAGGATCGGAACGATCTGGTCGTCATTGCCGGAATACAGGTCAACGCTGTCCCCGGCGAGCGCCCTGATCTTTGCAATCTGGGAGATGTTTCCGCTCGCCTCCTTAACCGCGCGCACATGTTCCGTATTTCGGACAAGGTGGGCGATCGTCTCCGGCATCAGGTTGCAGCCGGTGCGGCTCGGTACATTATAGAGGATGATCGGGATGTGAACCGCATCCGAGATCCTGGTATAATGCTCGATCAGTCCCTTCTGCGTCGCTTTGTTGTAATAGGGAGTGACGCAGAGCAGTCCGTCCGCTCCCATCTTTTCCGCTTCCTGCGACATGTAAACCGCATCTTTTGTACAGTTGGATCCTGTTCCGGCGATGACAGGAATCCGATGATCCACATATCTGACGCATGCCCCGATGACATCCAGGTGCTCCTCAAAGGTAAGGCACGCCGATTCGCCGGTTGTCCCGCAGATGATCACCGCATCCGTTCCCGCGGCGATCTGCTCTTCCAGCAGTTCTTTCAGCTTCTCATAGTTTACGCTCTCATCCTCATTCATGGGTGTAACGATCGCAACCCCGGCTCCCTTAAATATCGCCATAATCTTACTCCTTTGTCCTGATACCGTGCATTCGTATAAACGCCGCCTGGCACAGCCTTCTCATAAGCATGCAGGGCTCTGCCGGACCGTTCTGATCCTTCCGCAGTCCCCGGATCGCATGATGCTGCTTCCGCAATCCCCGGATCGCATGATACCGCTTCCGTATTTCTCAAAACCCGGAAACCGTTCACGGCTTCTTTCCCGGAAGCCGTAAAAAGCAGCTTTCATCAACAAAAGGCCGGCGCACTCAGCGCCCGCCCGTTGTCAATATATCATTGCAGGCAGAGCCTGTCAAATCATAACAGGAATTGACGAATGGGATTCTGCGCTGCTGTTCAGTGCTTGGCCGATGGCTGGTTTTCTGTTACAAGCCGCCCCTGATCACCTTTTCTGACAGTCGCAGGGCTTCTGTTACAAGCCGCCCCTGATCACCAGTCGGCAGCCACAGGGGTTCCTTCGCTCCGACCCCCAAAAGTCTGCCGCTCAGGAACCCCTGTGGCCGTCTCATGGTGCTCAGGGAGCGGCCTGCAACTGTCTCATAATGCCCGGGGAGCGGCCTGCAGCTGTTTCATAGT
>CAJOQO010000210.1 GCA_905236545.1 uncultured Lachnospiraceae bacterium | reverse complement strand
CAGTCTGTGGTCGAAGCGCATTCCCAGAAATATGTTCAGCATGATCAGGCCCATCGCCACAATCATATTGGGAAACAGGTAGAGAGCCACGGCGGTTCCCTGCTTGATCACCTCGACTTCATTCTCCCAGTCCAGACGCATATGTTTCACCCCGCATACACATCCCCAGGCAGTCGAGAATGCGCACAGGACCACGCCCAGAATCAGGTAGAGAACCGTTTCAGCCAAAGGCACCTTTGCGCTGATGCAAAAACACAGAGTGGAGAAGATCATAAATGGAATCGTCAGATACAGGTTAAAGAGCATTTTCCCCTGATAGAGTGTCTTTTTCTCAATCGGAAGGCTCTGCATGATCCAGTAGTTTTTTCCCTCCAGGGAAGGAGAACAGGCTGTGGTCGCAACCATTCCGATACAGAAATACAGGAAAAACGGAATCGCCGGCTGCAGAATCACCGGATCGAACGGCGCGTGGTTGGTTATGAAGCCAACGATCTTGTCAAACCCGACGACGAGTGTGACGATTCCCAGCAAAGCTGCTATGATTTCCCCAATCGCGGCATTTGTCATATAGACCGTGGAACCGGTCAGCCTCTTAAACTCCTTAAACACAATGGACTGCCGTACACTTCTTTTCTTCTGCGCCTTCATCCGGTATTTCCCGGCAGCCGCGTGAGACTTCAGGGCGGAATTAATATTCCGGTAGGAGCTTCCGACGATGACAAACACCACCGCGAACAGAACCGCACTCACTCCGACCAGGAGCAGAAAACCGATGATACTGCCTCTGGAAACCGCATCAGAGAACCATTTTGCCGGGAGATAAACACCGGCGACGCTGTCGGTAATCTCCGAGGTCTTCTCCAGGGTCACCTGCATTTTATTGTTCTTGAACAGCCCCTCTATAATGAAGCGCAGGGAAAAGGAGAAGATCACCAGGAGAAAGGTCAGTATGGTCTGGATCAGGTTGGTCTTCCGGAAGCCTGCGCTGACCCTCGCGATCAGAAATCCGAAAAACGCTGCGATCAGCATCGGCAGGATCGGCAGAAAGAAGGAAAGAATGATCCAGATCGGATATGTGAAGAAAGAGGGTCTGGCATAATACCCGTAACCGGCCATCATGGCCAGGGAGATACTCAGATACCAGGGCAGGCTCTTGATGTACATATACAGGAACTTGCAGGCTGCGATCGTACGCGTCTCGAAGGGAAGCGCCATCAGCATGTCATATTCTCTGAAGTTGAACAGATATCCATTGGTCTTAAAGAGGGTGAAGAACAATGCAATCGCGCTGACCGTCAATGCGCACATGACAGGAGCTGCGCTGATCATGCCATAGGTTCCGTAGCCGACGCTCAAGGCAATGCTGAATGCCATCAGCATCGCGTATAACAACACTATGCCAATCATACTGCCGATGATTCTTCTCTTCTTTTTTTTGTCTGTGCAATACCGGTAGATATTTCTCTGACTCGTGGACAAAAGAAGTGTCCTGAGAAGAAGGATGCTTTTCGTAGTCATTTATCCGCCTCCAGAAATGCTTCTTCGAGAGAATGCCCTTCCGTGAATTCTTCCATCGTTCCTGCAAAGAGAATCCTGCCCTGGCGGATGATCGCAACCTTATTGCAAAGTTTCTCCGCCACGTCCAGGACATGGGTTGAGAAGAAAACCGCGGTTCCTTTCCTGCACATCTCGCGCATGATTTCCTTCAGCGTGAAGGTCGCTTTCGGATCCAGCCCGACAAAAGGTTCATCCAGCACAAGGAGCTTCGGCTCATGGATCAGCGCCGAAATGATCGCCACCTTCTGCTTCATGCCATGAGAATAAGAACTGATCAGGCTTCCCAGCGCGTCCGTGATCTCAAACAGATCCGCGTATCTTCTGATCCGCGTCTCCCGCTCGGATGCGCCGATCTCAAAGACGTCCGCCACAAAGTTGAGATACTGGAACCCGGTAAGTTTCTCATACAGATCCGGGTTATCGGGAATATAGGCTGTAACTCTTTTGCACGCCATCGGATCATCCCTGACAGAATGCCCGTCGATCAGGATCTCACCGTCACTGAAATCAAGAACACCGACTACGGCGCGGATCGTTGTCGATTTGCCGGCTCCATTGTGACCGATAAAGCCGTAGATATCTCCGCTCATAACATTCAGGGAAACGCCATCCGCGGCTTTCTTTCCGTTTCCATACGCTTTTGAATAGTTTTTGATCTCAAGAATTGTGTTCATTGTTTTCTCTCACATTCTCTTGTTCTATTGTGCTTTCCTCTTGTGTTTTATTGCCGCAGCTTTGTCAGCAGCTGCTCAAAATACTCCGGCAAAGGTGCCGTGAACTCGAGAGATCTGCCGGTTTTCGGATGGATGAATCCGAGTGTCATGGCATGCAGTGTCTGTCCTTCCAGGCGGAAGGGACATTTTCCGGGGCCGTAGACTCTGTCTCCAAGAACCGGATGGCCGATATGCGCCATATGAACACGGATCTGATGCGTACGTCCGGTTTCCAGAACGCATTCCACAAAGGTGTATTGCCCGAAGCGTTCCAGAACCCTTATGTGCGTGACTGCTCTTCGGGACGTGCCCTGCCCTTCCTGAAGGACTGCCATCTTCTTCCGGTCTTTCGGATGCCTGCCGACGGGTGCATCCACCGTGATGGTGTCCTGCGTCAGATTGCCATGTACAATGGCCCGGTAAGCCCTTGTGATGCTGTGCTCCTTAAACTGGCGGGCAAGACTTTCATGGGCTGTGTCATTCTTTGCGGCAACAAGGGAACCGGTGGTATCCCGATCGATCCTGTGCACGATTCCGGGGCGGAGAACGCCATTGATCCCGGAGAGAGATTCCCTGCAGTGGTACATGAGCGCATTGACCAGAGTACCGCTGCTGTGCCCGGGCGCAGGATGAACCACCATTCCTTTTGGCTTATTGACGACGATAAGATCGTTGTCTTCATATAGAATATCCAGCGGGATCTCTTCAGGAAGAATCTCAACCTCCACCGGTTCCGGGAGCGTCACACGGATGGTCTGCCCCGCCTTCCCCTTCCTTCCGGCTTTCGTTATCACCTGGCCATCACACAGCACCAGGCCTTTTTCCATCAGATTCTGCCACCAGGAGCGGGATTTGCGCTCAAAAAGAGTATACAGGATCACATCCATTCTTGCGCCGTCAAGCCGGTCAGGAATCTTCGCGGCCAGGGTCTGGTCATCGCTCTCCTGTGTTTTACGGGTATCCGGGATTTCGACTTCATCTTCTGCATCCAGAGCATCCGGATCCTCGACATCATCTCCTGTTTCCAGGACATCCGGGTCTTCGACATCATCTCCTGTTTCCAGGACATCCGGATCTTCGCCTTCACCTTCTCTTTGTTTCATCATCTGCTCTTCCCCCGCCGGAAGCTGTCGTGACGGATGGATGGATCGCTGCTTCGTTTCTTCCTGTGTTAATAATGATTTCATGTCATTCCCTGTATACAAACAGCACGAGAACGATCAGCACAATCGTTCCGGCGGATACGCAGACGTCCGCGAGATTGAATACCGGAAACCGGATCAGGGAAAAATAGATAAAGTCCACAACATATCCGCGGGATGCGCGGTCTGCCAGGTTTCCGGCAGCGCCTGCAGCCAGTATGGCCAGGCAGATCTGCGAGCCCTTATGACGTCCGTCAACAGCAAAGCGGAAGCTGATCCAGGCACACAGGATCAGGCACACGACAGCAAAGATGACGAATACCCACTGCCTGTTTTGCAGGATCCCGAATGCGGCTCCTCTGTTCTCCAGATAACGCAGCTCAAGGACGCCCGGGATCAGGGAGACAGAGCCTCTCGGCTTCAGGAAGGTTACCGCGAGGTACTTTGTATACTGATCCAGAAAGACCAGTACAGCGCACAGCAGGGCCCAGACAAGAACTGCTTTTCCCATGCTCTGGCTGCCCTTTCCGCCATGGATTTTTCCCGAGCTCTCGCAGGCTTTTCCGCCATGGATTTTCCCCGCGCTCTGGCTGCCTTCTTTGCGATGGCCGGCTTCCATGCTTCTGAGATCCGTCTCTTCGTCCATATGCCCTGTTATGTCTTCCCTGCGGTTCGCTGTTCCATCCCAATCATTCATTCGATCAATGCCTTTATCTCATTTGCAGTGCCGGATCATCCTTCATAGCGGATGAACCTCAGCGCTTCCAGGATCTCATCGTCCGTCACTGTATCATCGATATACGCGGAGCCGAGTTTCTTCAGCAGGATCATGCGGATCCTTCCTCCGAGGGACTTCTTATCCTTCCTCATCGTTTCCAGGACCTCTTCGGGCGCGGGTCCTTCATAGGAAATCGGCAGATCAAACGCGACTGACATATCCCGGATCTCATAGAAGATCTCCTCACTGATATTGCCCCGTTTCCACGAGATGAATGCAGCGGCGACAACGCCGAGATTCACGCACGCACCGTGAGCCAGCTTAAAGTTCAGCAGCTTCTCGATGGCATGACCGGCCGTATGCCCGAAGTTCAGAAGTGCCCGTTCTCCCTTCTCCAGAGGATCCTTCTGGACGATAGCGCGCTTGACCGCTATGCTCCGCACAACCATCTCCTTCAAAACCTCTCCCTGACGCTCACCGATCTCGCTCATATGATCCAGACACCACTCATAATAGGCTGCGTCCCTGATCAGGCCATGCTTCAGAACCTCGCCCATACCGCTGGCAAACTGTGTCTCATCAAGTGTCTGCAGGGTCCCTGGATTCAGGAAAACCATGGATGGCTGGTGAAATGCGCCGACCATATTCTTGTAGGAATCGAAGTCGACTCCGGTCTTTCCACCGATGGAGGAATCAACCTGGGACAACAGGGTTGTCGGAATCTGCACAAAACGGATCCCTCTCAGATAGGTTGCCGCTGTGAAGCCTGTCATGTCCCCGCAGACTCCGCCGCCAAGGGCAACAAGAATATCCCTTCGGTCAAAGCCCTGTTCGATCAGGTGGGCATAGAGCCTTCGGATCTCGTCCAGATTCTTATGCTCCTCCCCGGCAGGGAATACGAAGGAAGTGATCTGCGCGCAGGCATCCCTGAGCGCATCCAGGACACACTGGAGATAAAGCTTTTCCACATTGCTGTCCGTTACCACGCAGACCCGGCATCCGGCGCATTCCAGCGTCTTCATTCTCAGGGCAAGCTGATCAAAGGAATCCTCCGGGTAAATGAGATACCCGGCTCCGCCCCGCACTTTTACTTCGACCGGTTCTGCATACGATAGTTCCTTTTTCTTACTGTCAGGCATCTTTTTTCCAACCTTTCTCAGAGGATAACAGATTCATTCTGCTTACCCGCCGCATCATCGGTATAACATACCCTTCCTGAGAGCAAAAAGCGCCGGAAGAGAAACTCTCCCTGACGCTCACACTTTTTCGTTCTATTCTGTTCGGCATGTGCGTCCGGAGCACGATCAATCATCAGACAGGTTCAGATCAAAGGCTCTCGCTCATGTCAGGAGCCGGATTCGGATCACAGATCCTCGCTCATGTCAGGAACCGGATTCGGATCACAGATCCTCGCTCATGTCAGGAACCGGATTCGGATCACAGATCCTCGCTCAGATCAAGATCCAGATTCGGATCAAACGTTCCGGTCAGGATCTGCTGGAACTCTCCGGTGATGTCCACATCGTGAGGCGTCAGCACGAAAATATAATTACTGATCTTATCAAGCCGTCCCCTGCTGGCGCAGCACGCGCCGGACGCAAAGTCGAAGATCCTCTGGGATATATCCAGCTCCAGACCTTCCAGATTCAGGATAACCGTGCAGTGCGCGATCAGCATCTGCGCGATCTGAAGCGCATCCTCCATCGACTTGGGACGAATGACACATACGGAAAAATTGTTGCGCTCAGCCTCTGCTTCTTCAGCCGCTGCCCTTCTGGGGCGGAACGCGGAAACCTTCGGAGAAGCGTTCATCGTATTCTGGTCGAAAGGATCAGAGCTGCTTTTGGATCGTCTTGAAAACCTCGAGACGGACGTTCCGGAAGAACGCCGACGTTTTGACTGGGCGGATATATCCTCCTCAAAGATCGGTTCATCCTCATCGTCTCTTGCAAGGAACCGCCGGGAAGGCCGGGAATCATCGAGGGTACCCTCCTCTTCGTCGAAGTACTCCTCATCATCGAGGTCTTCATCATCATTCAGTTTGATTGAATTCAGAAATCTGTCAAAAACACTCATACGCTATAATCCCTCTCCCCGAGAATCCCTGATCCGATTCGAATCATGGTTGCGCCTTCTTCGATGGCAATCTCAAAATCGCCGGTCATCCCCATGCTCAGATGGCGCATGGAAATATTATCAATGTTTTGACTGCCTATGTCAACTGCCAAATTCCTCAGAGCACGGAAGTATCCTCTGTTCTCCCCGGGATTCTCCACATAGGGCGCAACGGTCATCAGGCCTTCGATCTTCAGGTGCTTCAGAGCAGATATGCTTCTGACAAAAGCCGGCGCTTCTTCAGGCGCGATGCCGCCCTTGCTCTCCTCGTGCGCCATATTCACTTCCACAAGGCATGGCATGACCATCCCCTTTTTCTCACATTCCCGGTCGACTGCCAGCGCGAGTTCCTCCGACCCGATGGAATGGATCATAACGGCTCTTCCCACAACATATTTGATTTTATTGCGCTGCAGGTTTCCGATCATATGCCATCTGAGATCCTTCGGCAGAACATCATACTTATCGCGAAGCTCCTGGGGCTTATTCTCGCCGAAGTCCCGGATCCCAAGCCTGATAACCTCTTCGATCATGGAGACCGGCTTCGTCTTGCTGACAACGATCAGCCTGACATCCTCTCTTCTCCGTCCGGATCTTGCGCATGCCTCCCGGATCCTCTGTTCCACCTGCTTCAGGTTTTCTTCTATAAAATGCATATGCTCTCACCCCTTAATGATATCGTCTTCCCTGACCCTGGATGCGTCCAGAACGATCCTGTCATGAGCGGAAAGGCTGTAGATGTTGCCCGGATCAACGATGCAGAATTCTTCATTCTCATCGATGATATTGACCTGGCGGAAAACCGCATATCCCTTATTGATGTTATAGACGCCCTGGATGACCCTGACCGTATCGCCCGTAAGCTGCATTTTTCTGGTGGTACCGGGAGCCATGACATAATCTCCGGGATGAAACAGCCCGGGATCGATCAGATACGTGCCGTTCTCACTGTCATGGGAGTAGACAGAAGCGGTCACCTGGGAAGTCGAGGAGGACCCATCCGCGAGAAAAGTCTCCCTGGTCAGAAATACCTCACTCGGCGTATCTTCATTCAGGCTCACATACTCCTCCGGGATCTCCAGAAAAGTCCTTTCCGTGATGGATGTGACCGGAATCTTTAAGCCCTTTGCTCTGTTCAGGATCAGCTCGATCTCCAGATACCGGTCTGTCACATAACGCACAAGGGATGTTTTCAGCGTGATCTTTCCATAGACGCCGTCCGCGCCATTCACCATCTCGATCGGCGCGGAGAAGGTTGAATTGTCCTTCAGGAATCTTACCCGGACCGTGGAAACATCCTCCAGCTCTCTTCTGAGAGAATCATCAACCGGAAAACAAAGCGCCCAGACATCGTTTGTGACAAGCTTGTAGATCGGATCGCCCGCGTTAACGGAGGACTTCAGGCGCAGATTCTGCTTCTGGTAGGAACCGACGTTAAAGTCATCCTTCGTCAGATTCTCGGCCGTCAGCCCCTCCATGCCATCGACGGAATAGACAACAAAGCCCGGAGCAGGCGCGGTATAGCTGCCACGGACATATTTCCCGGCGTCCTCACTGGTGGAGGACTGCAGGATCACTCCCTGCAGATCCGACTTGAAGCTGTATACCTCAGAGAACATATTCTCGCCGGAATTGACGGCAAAGGTGATCATCTCACTTTTCGCGTCTTCCATGTCCTCTTCTGAAAGATTCGTGACCATGCTGCTCTTTGAATGATCCGTCAGGGAAGGCGCCGCACCCGCGGAGCAGATCACCATATCCACGTTTGCTTTTGTCCCCTCGCGGGCATAATATGTGATGCCGCCGGACACATCGCTCGTCTCGATCTCCTCATCCTTCAGCGCGATGGCACTGTAGCGGTAATTCCCCGAGATCGTCCCCTGAACCACCTCGTAGCTGGCAACATGCTTCTGTGTCAGATACAGAAAAAGAGTAATCATAATATAGACGAAGATCAGACCGAACATCAGCGTAGCTACGTTCACGGATGTCGGAATGTTCCTCACCTTGCCGGATCTTCTGAAATGAAATTTATCTTCTGAAAAAAAAGCCAAAAAGACTGCTCCCCTTTAAACCTGTTATCGAGCAGGACGAATCCTGCTCGATAACACGGACTGAGCCGCACTGTACAGTCATACTCTGTGAGTAAGAAGCTGTACCGGAATGTAACAATCAACGCAAAAGATACACCAGATGAATAAGAAAAAACCGAAAACCTGAGGAAGAAGCCGATGGAGCATTTACAGCTCTGCTGCGACCATCGTGTGATACTCCTCAGGGAGCTGGTTCTTCGTCACGGAGATGCTGATAATAAAATCCACCGAGAACTGGCTGCTGATGGAGGAAAGCTGCTTCAGAACAGCGACAACAGCCGGAATATCGATATTGTCCTCTTCCAGCTTCGCGATCCGAAGGAAACTGTCAAGGTAAACTTTTTCCAGATCATGATCCTGCGAGATGATCCCGCAGATAAAGCCTATGAATTCGTCCGCGTCGGTGAGCGGGTAATTGGTCACATCGATAAGACGGATCCGGTTGTTCAGCTCAAACATGTGCTGCGTATTCTTATCAAGATATACAACATTTCCTGTTGCTTCCTTCACTTCGCGGTTTGCCTTCTCCAGCAGAACCTTGGTCTTACCTTTTCCCTTTTCACCGATGATGAACTCTATCATATCTGATGTCCTCCTATGAAGTGGCGGCGCCATGGCACCTGATTCAGAACCTCTTATCAATTAGTATAGCTTTCCATGTGTCATTTTTCAACCGGATGACGGAACCAGTGACAAAACCTGGTTCATCTCCGGATACAGTGTTTCCTTCGAATCTGAGTGAAGAATCACTGAGATGAAGGGATTGCCGTACAGATCCTTGCTTACAAGCGCGAGACAGGCTCCCGCGTCCTCCGTCGTACCGGTTTTGCCTCCGTAGATGATCACATTGGAGGGTTTGGAGGCCTCTCCGGTCAGATAATGGTCTGTTGTCTCCCATGTCATCGCATAGGGATCGCCGCTGGCATCCGTATACTCGGCATAGTAGTTCTGCCGCTGGATGATATCCATAAACAGATCGTATTTCATGGCGGCATTCAGCATCAGATAGACATCATACGCGCAAGTATAGTGATCGCTTGCGGTCAGTCCGTGTGCATTGGAAAAATGCGTATGCGTTGCGCCAATCTCCAGAGCTGTCTGGTTCATCATCCCGACGAAACGGTCGATGCTTCCGCTGCCGACGTACTTCGCGATCATCTGGGCGGCGTCATTCCCGGAAGCGATCAGCAGGCCGTACAAAAGCTGCCGCAGCGTGAGACGGTCGCCCACATGCAGCTCGCAGACCGACGACTCCGATTCAA
Source organism: uncultured Lachnospiraceae bacterium (assembly GCA_905236545.1). Taxonomy (GTDB): domain Bacteria; phylum Bacillota; class Clostridia; order Lachnospirales; family Lachnospiraceae; genus Porcincola. The sequence continues at coordinate 3,909 of CAJOQO010000210.1, read as the reverse complement.
TGTCATAGATCGCTTCATCAACCGTTACCATATCATCCATGTTCGCGTATTTCAAAGCGACAAGAGCTGTCATAATCTTTGTCAGGGAAGCGGGGGATCTATGCTCGAAGATATTTTTTGCGTAGATGACTTCTTCCGAGGACACATCAAACAAAGCGGCTTCCGCAGCGCTGATGAAGATGGCATCCGCATCCACATCTGTCTCCGTTACACACAGCCCGTCTGCAAATGGTACTGCTCTAACCATCCTCTCCCCCTGTGTATGAATGCCAAACACGCTGCTGTCCATATTGTAGGGCATCCTGAGTCCGGAATCGTGAGACCGGAGTACATAGAACCAGACAACGTAGATCAGAACAGCTGCAATGAGAAGCATGAGAATCGCAAGAATCAAAAGATTCCTTGCAGCCCTCGCCTGAGCCTTCTCGCGTTTCACGATCCGGTTCCATTCCCGCTGGGTGTAGTATTCCGGTTTTTTCAACTGCTTTTTTGCCATATCTGATGATCAACCTGCCTGAAGTAGATTACGGTAAAGGCCCCTCAATGGTACATCTCACGCCAGTCCAGATCTCCTCTGTCAAGCGACTTCAGCAGAATCTCAGCGGATGCGATATTGGTTGCCAGCGGAACATTGTGCAGGTCACACATGCGGATCACCTTCGAAAGGTCTGCCGCTTCGTTCCTGGTGGAGGCTGTGCTTTCCGGATCGCGGAAAAACAGAACAAGATCCATCTGATTCTGTTCTACCATCGCGCTCATCTGCTGCTCTCCGCCTACATGTCCCTCAAGAAACTTATGAACAGTCAGTCCGGAAGCATCCTGGATCAGTCTTCCGGTTGTACCGGTCGCGTACAGGTCATGCCTGGACAGAATTCCGCGGTAGGCGATACAACAGTTCTGCATGAGTTTTTTCTTCGCATCGTGCGCAATAAAACCTATATTCATCGATCTGTGCACCTCCTCCCTGCAGCCGCCTTTGCTGCAGTGCCATCATGTTATTACCCGGATGCCATGTAGGTCGGGCGGAACCTTCGCCTTGTGGGATCTGTCTGAGCCGGATCGCGGCGAGGCTGAAGTCCGACGTTCAGTACCAGGCCGATCTGCATACAGAATGTCACAAGCGATGTGACGCCATAGCTGACGAATGGAAGCGTGATCCCTGTGTTTGGCATCAGCCCGGTTGTTACGCCGATATTCAATGAGCTTTGAAAGAGCACCAGAGATCCGACGCCCATGCAGATCAGCATCCCCGACTTCTCCCGCGCGCGAAGACCGATCCTCACACACAGAACGGCGATGATCAGCTCAAGCGACACGATCGCGAGACAGCCGGCAAACCCCAGCTCCTCTCCTGCAACGGCAAAGATAAAGTCCGTCTGCGGTTCCGAGATAAAGTTTCCGTTTTTGACGGAATTGATCGCGTTATTATTCAGTCCCTTTCCATAGAGCTGTCCGGATCCGATCGCGATGATCGAATTCTGCTGCTGATAGGCCTCTTCCGCATATTCCATCGGCCTGAGCCAGGAAAGGATCCGGTCTCTCTGATAACCGGCGATCAACGTCTGATCCGGGCTGAGAACGATACTGAGAAAGATTGCGGCTCCCGGAATGACCACTGCAAGAATCGAGAGGATAATCTTCCAGCTCAGTCCTGCTGTAAACAGTATAACACAAAATATCAAAGCTGTGACGATGGTTGTTGACAGATCCGGTTCCCTGTAGATCAAAAGCAGCGGAACCGCAAGGATCAGAATGGCTCCGAACAGAACCTTCGGCGTGTTCAGCCTGGAATCATACTGCTGGAAATAGCCGGCGAAGAAAACGATCAGCGCCATCTTCATCAGATCGGACGGCTGAAACTGGACGCCGATGTTAATCCACCTCGTCGCACCGCCGACATTGACGCCGATCACAAGAACCGCAACCAGAAGCAGGCAGCCGATCGCAAACAGAATCCATCTCATCCGGACAAAAACCGTATAGTCAAAAACAGACATTGCCAGCATGACAGTAACGCCGATGATCAGTCCGAAGGTCTGCCTTGTCTGAGACGAATGCTGGGCGCTTCCGATTACCATGATCCCGATCACGGAAAGCGCGATGACCGCCGCGACCAGGGGAAAGCTGTAGTTTCTGATTCTGTACTGTCGGAACATATCATTTAACCTGTCTGATGTGCTTTCTTTTGAATCTTCTCAAATAGATGACTCCATGTCTTTCCGGAGATTCCGGTCATCTTCAGGCGTCCGTCTTCGATCATCGCCGCCTGGGGAGAGACCGTGTAGCTGTCATCCATCGTTTTTTTCCGGATGCCCGTGATGCTTTTATGGCCGCAAAGCTCAAGCGTCTGGGGCTTCAGGACCAGAGCGGCCGCGAAGCTGTGGGGATCCTTGCCCAGTCCCGCCCGGAGCGTTCCCAGAGCGCAGCCCGCCACAAAGATGCTGCCGCTGCAGCTGACCTCGCCCAGCGGTTCCACATCTCCCAGAATCAGAACAGACCTGTCACTGATAATCTTCTGCCCGTTCCGGATGGTTCCCTGTATGACATCCGCCGTATGCGCACTCTCTGTCCGGTCTGTCTCCGCTCCTTCTGTCAGTGCCGGAGAAGGGGAGGAAGAAGGAGACCGGGGAGGATCCTGGGGATGCTTTTTCAGAACCTCCGTGATCGCTTTGTACTGGGCTTCCTCCATCTTCTCATCCTTCTCAAGGATACAGATGATTTCGAGGCCGCAGCTTTGCCGGATGGCATCCGCTATCCTGGCCTGCTGCTCCGTCGAAAGAGGCCTTCCCCTGAACTCCAGCGCCATCTGGGCACCCTTAAAAAACCTTGCGCTGGAGTGAAACTTCTCCATGACATCCAGAACGATCTGCTCAAATGAGACAGAAGGATCCATCACGAGGGTCAGGGTATACTGTGAGCTTTTCAGTTCGATCGAAGAACGCTGCATATCAGTCTGTACGTGTGTTGCCGGCTGTTACCTGGATCGCGTGCCCCGGCATCAGCTCGGAGGAATCTTTTTGCTTAAAATAGTAGTTTACGACATCTCTGGCAAGAGCCGCGGTGTTCGCGGACGTATAACCGTACGCGATCCGGCAGGCAAGCGCCATCTCGGGCGCTTCGGAAGGAGCGTAGCCGATAAAAAGCGCATGATTCGGCTTTGTGGTAACCTCCTGCGCGGTACCGGTCTTGCCGGAAACCGCGACGCCGCCCTCAGTATTGTAGTCCTCAAAGGAGGAATGATTCAGCACCACCTGACGCATGCCTGTGTGGATCGCGTCCCAAAGCTCTCCGGAGAGCTTCAGCTCGCTGTGCAGGACAGGCTCATAGCTGGTCACCGTGTTGCCGTTCGAATCCGTAATCTTGTCTACCAGGGTCAGATCATAGCACATGCCGGAATTGGCAAGCGTCATGACGTACCGCGCAAGCTGGGAAACAGTATAAGCGTGATCGGACTGGCCCATCGCGCCGCGGACCGCGTCGTAGGTCAGCATATGGGGCGAGGATTCCGGAACCTCGATCCCCGATGCGGAATCAAGACCGTACATGCCGGCGTATTTCTTCAGCTTTTCCACGCCAAGATTGTCGTCGTACTCTCCTTCTGACGAGGCAAGCCGGAAGCCGATTGTGTTGAAAAAGAAGTTGCAGGAATTCTTGATTCCGTCCGAGAGCGTCTCCGTTCCGTGCGCGCCCGGAGAGATCCAGCACTTGACCGGAGGATCGACGCCGTCGAATTCTCCCGTGCAATACAGCTGCTCGGTCACGCCAAGCACTCCGTCCGCGACGCCGGCCGTAGCGGAGACGGGCTTGAAGGTGGATCCCGGCGCAAGCAGTTCCTGCGTCGCCCTGCTGTAAAACGGACTGGACAGGTCGGTCACCAGCTTGTTGTAATAGGCAGTATCCATATCATTG
>CAJOQO010000209.1 GCA_905236545.1 uncultured Lachnospiraceae bacterium | reverse complement strand
TGCCCACATCAACTCCCTCCTCTGCCTTGCGTATGAGCAATCATCCTGCGTGAATGTACCAGAAATTAATTATTCGGTGTACTAGTTACAAATCACGCCGGGAATCATACATCCAGCTTCTTTGCCGCGTCCTTCATCAGCTCGATGACCGGAAGATGCTGCGGGCAGACGCTCTCGCACTGGCCGCAGGCGATACAATCGGAAGCACGGCCGGTTTTCGTCGCTTCGCGCATTCCGTTGTAGAATGCACGCGGCCTGAAATCCTCCCTGTACATCGTCATGGTATTGACGGCGCGGAAGACATCCGGAATGCTGATGCCCGCCGGACATCCGTCACAGCAGTACCTGCAGGATGTACATCCGATCAGCGGGATATTCAGCATGGCGGTACGCACCTCGTCGATGACGCCAAGCTCTTTGTCGCTCAGCGGCTCAAACGCGGTAAAAGTAGAAAGGTTATCCCGCATCTGATCCTCATCCGACATTCCGGAGAGAACCGTCATCACGCCGGGAAGGGATCCGGCAAACCGGAAAGCCCAGGACGCGATGGAGCTGTCCGGCCTGAGCGCGCGGTATTTCTCTTCCATCTCCGGCTTCAGGCTTGCAAGCGTCCCGCCCTTGCAGGGTTCCATGACGATGATGGGAATATGACGCTCCTCCAGAATCCGGTACAGTTCTCCCGAATGAACGATCTGATTGTTCCAGTCGATATAATTGAGCTGGATCTGAACGAACTCCACCTCCGGATGCTCATCCAGAAGCCGGACCAGCAGCTGCGGGCTTCCGTGGAAGGAAAAACCGAAATGACGGATCTTTCCTTCTTTTTTCTTCTCGATCCCCCAGCGGAAGCAGTCCAGTTCCTCATACTTATCGATATTTCCATCCTCGACCGAATGCAGGAGATAGAAGTCATAATACTCCACACCCGCGCGTTCCAGCTGCTCGCTGAAGATTCTGTCCCGGTCTGCCTTTTCCTTCATCTCCCAGGCAGGAAGCTTGGTAGCGATGCGGAAGGACTCTCTCGGATAGCGTTTCACAAGCGCCTCCCGCGCGGCAGACTCCGAGTCTCCTTCATGGTACACATAGGCGGTATCAAAGTAGTTCATCCCCGCGCCCATGTATGCGTCCACCATCATTTCCAGCCGCTTCAGATCGATCTCATCGTTCTTCTGAGGAAGTCTCATCAGGCCAAAACCAAGTTTCGGCATCTCACTCCTGTTGATACTCATCGTATACTCCTCTCTCCGGAACACCCATTCTCATTTTCCGCTTTTTTCCGGTCGAAAGACAGTATACCGGAACAGACGGATCTTTCTATGCATTCTGTGTAAAATATCCGCTCACATCGTCAGGAACTGTACACACCGGTCTGTTCTGCTTATACCTTCCATTTCTTTCCGCACGTATTGCATACCCAGTAAGACTCTGTATAGGTCTGTTTTCCTTTTGTGCAAAACCCGCACAGAATTCCCGGAGGGCCGGCAAGCAGCCATCCGCAGCAGCCCTTTCCCGCAGAAAAGTCCGTCCCCTCCGTATGCTCAGTTGTGATAATCTGGCAGTTCTCACCGCCGCATTCCGGACATCTCATCGATTGCTTCTCCTCGTCTTTCCCTGACCCTTCGGCAGATACAGTCTGCTGAGTACCATTTCCTTTCCCCTGTCAGGTACGAAGCGCAGAAGCTGCATCAGCAGCTTATACTCAAGTCCGACAGGTACCCTCGCCGGAGGGTTCCTTCTCCCCGCCAGGGCCAGAGCAACTCCGGCCGCATCGTACGGCGATCTTCCGTTCCTTTCATCGGAAGCCATCCTGGCTACGCTTTTTTTCAGGATGCTGCCATAACCGGATGCATCCTGATCCGACGGCTGCATCACTCTGGCATCTGTGAAACCGGTCTTCGTATCACCGGGTTCGATGATGCACGCTCTCACGCCGTACTGTTTCATCTCCATCCTGACAGCGTCGGTGAACGCTTCGAGCGCATACTTGCTGGCGGAATACTGGCTCTGCATCGGTATGGATACCCTGCCCGCAATGGAACCGATCACGATGAGGAGCCCTCTTTTCTGCCGGCGCATCCTGCCAAGGCAGGGCTGCGCGGCGTTGAGTGTGCCGAAATAATTGACCTCCATCTGCCGCCTGGTCAGCTCTGACGCGGTAGTCTCCGCGGGTCCGGCCACCCCCATGCCTGCGCACAGAACAGCGATATCAACGCCGGGCAGCTTCTCCACGAATCTTCGGGTCGCTTCCTCATCGGTAACATCAAGCCTTCTGAGGGTCAGGCTTCCCCCGCCCGGGAATCTTTTTGTCTTTTCTGCCGTATTCCGAGACACTCCGGTCACATCATATCCGTTTCCGGCAAACAGCAGGGCGCAGGCGCGCCCGATGCCGGACGACGCTCCGGTTACAAATACCCTCTTTCCGTAATAATTCTTTCTTTTCATTGTATTCAGAAACAGTATGCAGCAGCCATCCCCGGAAAAAGCGTTACACCAGGATGCCTTCCTCGCGCATGAGCTTTTCAAGCTCTGAAACTGCCGTCTCGAGCTGCTCGATACTGTGGGTGGATGAAATGGTAAAGCGCAGCCTGCTCTCGCCCACGGGAACCGCGGGATACATTGCGGGCGGTACGAAGATCCCTTTTTCAAGAAGCCTGGCGGAGAGCCTGACGGCATCAGCGTCGGAACCGATCATGACAGGTACGATGGCGCTCTCGCCGGCAAGGCATGTATTCATGCCGCATTCCTTCGCACGCCTGACGAAATACGATATGTTTTCATGCAGCCTGGTGACGGCGCTGTTGTCGCGGCGGATGATCTCGATCGCCTTCTTACAGGCGGCGGCGAGCGGCGGCGCGATGCCGGCCGTGAAGACGAATCCGTTCATGCTGTACTTCAGGTATTCGATGATCGCCTTTTTGGCAGCGATATAGCCGCCGCAGGTTCCAAGCGCTTTGGAGAGCGTTCCGTACTTGATATCGATGTCATCGGGCGCAAGATGGAAATAGTCGTCGCACCCGCCGCCATGGCTGCCGATGACGCCGCCCGAGTGGGCTTCATCGACCATAAGAAAGCATTGATACTGCTTCTTAAGCCTGACAAAATCAGGGATGGGGGCAATGTCGCCGTCCATGCTGTAAACACCCTCGACGATGATGAGAACCTTGTTGTACCTGCCCTCGACCTTCTTAAGGATGCTCTCAAGCTGGCCAAGATCATTGTGCCTGAAGACCTTTCTGTCCGCCTCGGAAAGCCGGATGCCCTCTGTCAGGGAGTTGTGGGACAGCGCGTCGTAGACGATCAGGTCCCCCCGGCGGGCGAAGCAGCTGACAAACGCCACGTTGGTCGCCCAGCCGCCCGTACAGACAATGGCATCCTCGGTGTGCTTCCATTCGGCTATGGCCTTTTCAAGCTCCAGGTAGAGCGTCTTTTCACCCGCGAGGACACGCGCGCCTGAAGCGGACGTTCCATATTCCTTTATGGCGTCTGTCGCGGCCTGCTCTGTCTCCGGATTGCCGGACATGCCAAGATAGTTATAAGAGCCCAGATTGATGATGGATCTTCCGTGAATCATGGAGGTGTCGCGCACGACGCTGTCATGCGGGATGAAATAGGGATTGAACCCGTCCCTGAGCGTCTCCTCCATCCTTTTCTTTATCTTTTTGTATTCACGGGACTGCGTGAAATCGGTGATCCTCGATGTATCCTCCGCCTCCGCGCGTTCGGCCGGGACGCCGGTATCAAGTCCGTGCCGCAAAGCGTAGATATACTGTGCAACCTTCTCGATATTCGTGAGTCTCGCCGTGTCCGTATCGAGAATCACGATATCGTACTTTTCCTCGATCTTCGCAACACAGGAGAAAATGTCCAGGCTGGTCATTCCCAGATCCTCAACAAAGGCGTCCGTATCGGATATGGATGCCTTCTTTCCGGCAGAAAGGTTGAGGGCTTTGGCGATGATCTCCCGCACGGCGGCCTTTATCTCCTCCAGCTCCTTTTCGTTGGTCCCGGCATCCGCAGACGGGACTTTTGCGTGCTTTTCCTTTTCTTCCGCCTTCTGGAGCTTTCCTGACAGGGGCACCTCTTCAAAGTCCGCCAGGGTGTCCCGAAGCTTCAGGCGCATCACCTTCATACTCCCGGAAACAGGGAGATCTTCCCTGCTCAGGAAGGCTCTCGTGACTCTTTCTCCTATGGAAAGCGATTCGTTGATCTTTCTGATCTGCCCGATGTACTCCATTTTGTCGAATCCTTCGGTGATCCGGGAGACGATCGCGACATCCTCATAATTCCCATTCTTAACGCCGAGCAGACAGGACTGCGCCACCCCTTTTATCTCAGAAAAATGATCCTCCAGTTCGTCGGGATATACGTTTTCGCCATTGGCGTTTATGATGACGTCCTTTACGCGGCCATAAATGAACAGCCCGTCCGGCGTCCGTTTGACGAGATCCCCGGTCGCAAACCAGGCCGACTCGTCTCTGGGGACAATCTCACCGTCTATCATACTGGCGGAGTAGAGTGCGCCGCCGCGCAGAAAGAGCTCGCCCCAGTCGACGGTACCGTCGCCGATCCTGTATTCGATCCGGGAGAAGAATCCGCCGATGCTCCCCTTGATACGCTGTTCGGGATCAAGGGAGTTCTCAAAGGAGATGATGCCCGTCTCGGTCATGCCGAAGCCATTGGAGAGCGGATACCCCACGTCGTTGAGGAGCTTCAGCGTCTCGGCCGGGACATGGCCTCCGCCGGTGATCATCACCCGTATCTTCGTTCCGAGCGTCTTCTTCTTGATGACGGACCTGACAAGCGGATTGAGCTTCCTGCCGGCCAGATTCTTCCTGATGCCCGCCGCCAGCGCATTGAAAAACAGAGGCACACAGTAAAGATGCGTCACTCCATGCCGGCTGCAGGTTCCAAGGATCGTCTCGACAGACTTGTCACGGCAAAAGACAAGGGTCTTTCCCATGAGGGTATAGGCAATATATACGGCAAACAGGCCAAACACATGATGGAACGGAAGAAAAGCAAGCAGCTTGCAGGACTTGCCTTCAATAAACGGAACATCAGGGTTCGTATGCCGGGCCTCGTCGAAGATCTGCATGTTGTTGACAAGCGTCTTCGCGTTATAGAGGAAGATGCGGCTGCTGCCGGTCGTTCCGGAAGTACACAGTGCGATGTACTCCGTCCATCTTTCCTCTCCGGGATCGCCGCCGGCAAGCACCTCGGCCGCGTCAATGAATTCAAGGCTGCTGCCGGCTACGGGCCTTGCAGCGACATAACCCGCCGCGTGGGCCTCGGCCATGATGCCGTTGAGCTGCTCCGGCCGGGAGGCCGGGTTCATCAGCAGCGGAATCTGCCCGGACATCAGGATGCCCCAGAAAAGCACGGGCCAGTCCATGCACGTGTCATAGATAAGGCCGACGATATCGCCGGCGGGGCTTTTCTTTTCCATAACGCCGCAGGCTGCGAAAGACATGTCGATATATTCCCTGTAGGTTCTGCTGACAACGTTGTCGTTCCTGTCGCTGACCTCGGCGGCAACCTCTCCGGCAAACTGCTCCATCCTGTGAAACATCCCACAGTAGGTCGGATTCTCCCGAAGCGACTCCAATGTGTTCTGCAAAACGTTCTTCATCCCTGATCGATCTCCTTTTTCTCCGCAACGCAGGACCTTTGGTCGTGGAGAAAACCTTTCTGAAATAACATTGCCCTGACTGCGGCCATCCCTGCCCGGATCCTCCGGCCGGCTGCTTTCCTTATCTCCAACGACCTAATATACACTGAATGGCCGTCAAAATCCATGGCTGAAATTTTCTTCCACCTGTGCGGTTGGATCTGAGTCTTTGTACCTGACAGTGCAAGCGTCATGAGAAACAGTAAGAATACAATCTTTTTCATCCGGCACTCCTGTCTCCGCCCGCGGCACGTTCCTTCTTCTGTCTGCGCTTATTCTCATACATGATCTTGTCCGCCCTCCGCAGGGTTTCATTTGCATTTCTGTCGGTTCCGGGATCATATACCGCGATTCCCATGGCAACGTGAACCTGCTCCCATCTGTTCTG
>CAJOQO010000208.1 GCA_905236545.1 uncultured Lachnospiraceae bacterium | reverse complement strand
TCTGCGGAAGAAGAGACTTGAACTCTCACGACCTTGCGATCACAGGCACCTGAAGCCTGCGCGTCTGCCTATTCCGCCACTTCCGCATGAATGAAATCGATTCATCCATTCCTGCGTGAATGTTTTTCAACTCACGAGCGTTATCTTACCAATTATAACCGTTTATGTCAACCTCATTTTTCAAAAAAGTAAGCTTTTTCTTCCAGTCAGGTATTTGAGCATTCTCAGCTGTTGAAGAATTCGAGGATATCCGGAAGAACTTCCTCTACCTTGTCATTGTCCACCTGGCAGGTGCCGGCGTTCTTATGTCCGCCGCCGCCATATTTCAGACAGATGTCAGCGATATTCTTGTCAACGTCCGGAGAATCCTTGAAAATCGATTTCCCGATCATGACCGCGGTATTCTGCTTCCTGAATCCCCATGCGATATGGATAGAGAAATAAGCATCCGGATACATCGTGTAGATCAGGAAGCGGTTTCCCGTATAGATGACATCCAGATCCCTGAGATCCACGATTACGCAACGGCCTTCCTGCCGGGACACTTCCCTGAGCTGTGCCCAGAATTTTTCCTGCTGCTCAAAATAAAGATCCACCCTCTCTTTGACATCCGGAAGCGCAAGTACATCCTCGATCGGATGATCCAGACAGTAATCGATCAGCTCCATCATCAGCTGATAATTGGAGATACGGAAATCATGAAATCGCCCGAGGCCGGTTCTCGCATCCATGATGAAGTTCATCAAAACCCATCCCGTCGGATTCTTTACCTCTTCGATCGTGAAATCGGCGGAGTCGCCCTTGTCAACAGCCCACATGATCTCATCAGAGATTCTCTGCAGATTGTCCTCTTTCTTATAATAGTTATAGACAACTCTGGCTGCGCTCTTTGCGTCCTTTTCGATGATCCACTTTCCATCCTTTACAGCATCGCTGTTTCTGGAAAGCTCTGACTCATGATGATCAAAACACAGACCAACCCGCGGATCGTAAGGAAGATTCGTCGTAATATCATCTTTCGTCAGTTCGACTTTTCCATCCTGAACATCCTTTGGATGAACAAACCTGATCTCCTCGATCAGTCCAAGTTCTTTCAGAATCATCGCGCATACGAGTCCGTCAAAATCGCTTCTCGTCACAAGTCTCATAACCGTATCTTTTCTCCTTCCGAGGTTCTTTCCTATCCCGCATCAGGATCCTGCCCGTCTTAGACGGGAATCTCCTGTTTCTGTTATATCACATCCAGCCAGAATATGAAATCCTCTCAATTCCGCATCAGGCAGAGGCAGCCGGAAGCAGGCTCAGTGCGAGTGCTTTTTCCTGTGTATAGCGGTATCTGAAGATCGAATTCCTTCCCCAGCCCTTGGGATCCTTCCAACGGTAATCATACAGCTTTTCAAGGAACTCCTTATCCGAGGCGGCTTTCTTCGCTCCGGACGCAATCACGCCCAGCGCCGCCGTCACAGTACCCTCCTGAATCGCGTAGCTGAACACGGCACCGCGAATCACATAAGGCCGCGTGGAAAGCTTGATTCCTTTGGCGGAAAGGTAATTCTCGCAGGGCTTGTAATATGCTTCTATCGCATACTTGTCCTGCATGGAGGAAAACTTATCCGGGTCTTCCTTGTAAATATCGGCCCAGGCCTTGTACAGCTTCGAATTGTTGATCAGAGAAGCGCTCCCCGGACTGATCTTAAGGAACGGCTTAAACTCCTTAAAGAAAACCGGATCCGCCTTGTAACAATACTTCAGCAGCGGGATGAGCGAATAGCGATAGTCAAACTGGTATTTCCCGCAGGCCTTTCCGTTGTCGCCGCCTGTCTGCGCATATCCGACGCTTCCTGACTCAAACTTTGTAAAAAACAGAATATCGGATTCATTGCCCAGTACGCCCGAACCATCCTTATTCAGCGTCGAACTCTCGTCAATGGTACCGTCCTCATTGAAAAGGTAGGTCTCTTCCCCGATCTTCTGCTCACCGGTCAGAATACCGTCCAGCACGGTCTGATAATACTTCTTGCTGTTGACCGTAAAGAAGCCTTCTTTGATCTCACCGTCCGCAACGAAATATCGTTTTCCGCTTACGGTTTTCCAGCCGCTCTTTTTGAACTGTACTCCGTTCGGCTTAAAGAAAAGATACTTTCCCTTGACCGAATAGATACCGCTGAGTCTCTCTCCCTCATCGCTGAAATAATAATTCTTCCCCGAGATCTTCCTGTATCCCGTAAGCTTTTTCTTATTGCGGAAATAGTAGAACTTTTCGTCGACCTCGATCCAGCCGCCCTTAAAATGCCTGTCAGCCAGACCTTCTCCATCATAGTACACGCCTTTTTTGAACTGATTCAGATAACGCGTACCCTTTTTGTTGACATAGCTCTTTCCGACCTTGCAGTTACGGATCAGTTCACCTGTTACCGCATCATACGCATAGTAAAGATCATCCTTGATCTCCCACCGATAGGTTCCTTCTTCTGTATAGTCAGTCGCGTATGCACTCACACCCATCATAAGCGCACAGACTGCCATAATGAATAGTGTTCGCAGAAACTTTTGCATCATCAAATACTCCTTACAGAAACAGCCTGAACCGGCCCAAAAACAACTGCAGAAGTATTATAACACAATTATTACAGAAATGTTAAGGAAAATATTGATAAATCAATCATTTATCTGGCTGATTTGACCTAAAAAGACATAAATCGTCATTATTTGTCACGCCAGATGATCCTTCCCTTATCCAGATCATAGGGAGACAATTCGATTGTCACCTTATCCCCGGGAAGAATCCTGATAAAATTCATGCGCAGCTTGCCGCTGATATGCGCAAGCACTACGTGCTTGTTCTGAAGTTCCACCCGGAACATCGCATTCGGCAGTTTTTCAAGGACTTTTCCCTCTACTTCGATCACATCTGACTTGGACATACATTCACCTCACTCTTTTTCGTGTCCGATCCGTCACACCGGTCTCCAGCACACCGAATCATTGATTTCTGGTACATCCCCTTAGGATGATTGTTCCTGCGCAAGGAAGATTCCTTCTCTTTTCCCTGAGACCTCTGATACAGTCTCAGGGCATGTACAAGATCACTGTCCTGCTTCACCTCCAGGAAAGCCTTCTCCACTTCCACGGGAAGGCGGAGGATCCGTCTGATATGCTTCAGATTCTTCTTTTTTGGATTCTCCAGTGTTCTTATCCGGCCATCCGCCAGGAACGCTTCTCCGTTTTCCTCCCGGACAATGGCATATAATTTCCCTTTATCATGTCCTGCAAGGGACACCGCAAGCTGATTCATATGGTTCCTTATCTGAATATTACGCTCTCCGTCAGCCGTCTCTTCCATGACAAAATTCCGGACTCGTCCCCTGTTCTGTCATGCGTCAAAGCTGCAGGCCCGGACCTGTCCTTTTTCAGGTTACTGTTCGCGGCCATGATCTGAGCTTTGTACTGCCGTTTACAGGCAAGCCTGACGCGTCAGGTACATAGACTTTGATCCGGCCGTGAATGGTAACCTTTTCAGTCATGTGTCAATGACAGAATCTCAGGCTCCCCGTCCGTGATCAGGATTGTGTTTTCATAATGGGCGGCAGGCCGCCGGTCCTTTGTCACAACAGTCCAGTTGTCATCCAGCCAGTCTACCTCCCATGTTCCCTCGCAGATCATCGGCTCGATCGCAAGCGTCATACCTGCTACCAGACGCAGGCCTCTTGACTTCATGCGGTAGTTCGGAATCTGGGGATCCTCATGCATCTCACGTCCGATTCCATGCCCGACCAGGTCTCTCACGACGCCATAGCCGCGGCTTTCACAGTAATCATTGATCGCATTGCCGATCTCATGCAGATGATGGCCTGCCCTTGCGTAACGGATCCCCTCAAAAAAGGATGCTTTCGTGACTTCAATCAGGCGTTTCTCAGACTCCGCGATCTCTCCGACCGCATAGGTTCTGGCCGCGTCCGAGTGGTATCCATTCAGGATCAGCCCGCAGTCGAGGGAGATGATATCGCCCTCTTTCAGGATTCTCTCCTTCTTTGGGATCCCATGTACAACCTCCTCATTGACGGAAGTGCACACTGCGGCGGGAAACCCGTCATAGTTCAGGAAATTCGGTATCCCTCCCTGCTCCTTGATCAGCCTTCTTGCTGCCTGATCAATCTCCCAGGTAGAGATTCCGGGACGTATCATCTTCCCCATGGCGTCGAATACCTTCTCCAGGCGGTGGTTCGACTCCCTCATCCGTTCAATTTCTTTTTTTGTCTTTATCGTTACAGCCATATCGTCCTTCTCATTCCAGCACAGCACAGATATCGGCAAATACCGTATCCATCTCTCTCGTTCCGTCAATCGAATGAAGGACGCCCTGCTCCCGATAGTACTCTATCAGCGGCTGCGTCTGGGAATGATAGACATCCAGACGTTTCTGAACGGTATCAGGATGGTCATCATCACGCAGGATCAGCTCATTTCCGCAATGATCACAGATGCCATCCTTTACAGGCTTTCTGTAAAGGATATGGAAGGTTTCCCCGCACTGCGGACACGCTCTTCTTCCGCTCATACGCTCAACGATATGATCATCGGGAACCTCCACATCGATCGCGAAATCGATCCTTGATCCCGTTTTTTCCAGAGCCTTTGTCAGCGCTTCCGCCTGCGGAATCGTGCGGGGGAATCCATCCAGGATATATCCCTCCGCACAGTCATCCTTACTGATACGGTCAACGACAAGGTCACAGGTAACCTGATCCGGAACCAGAAGCCCCTGATCCATATAGGACTTTGCCCTCTGGCCCAGCTCCGTGTTGTCACGGATATTTGCCCGGAAGATGTCTCCGGTTGAAATCTGCGGAATACCGAATTTCTCCGAGATCATCCTTGCCTGCGTACCCTTTCCGGCGCCCGGAGCTCCCAACATAACGATCTTCATATTAATCTCCATTCCTCAGCCGCTTTCCGGCGGCCCGATTCGTCATGAAAAACGATTATACGCAACAAAGTGTGTCTTCAAGGATGAAGACACACTTCAACTCAGTCGTGGTGAGTCTTCACAGGACAATCACTCACTCAGGAAGCCCTTATAGTTACGCACCAGCATCTGTGATTCAATCTGCTCGATCGTCTCAAGAACAACACCCACAATAATGATCAGGGAAGTGCCGCCAAAGGAAACGTCCGCATGGAACACGCCATTGAAGAAGATCGGGATGATCACGACGATCACAAGGCCTACCGCACCGATAAAGATGATGTAGTTCAGGATCTTCTGCAGATAATCGCTGGTCGGTCTGCCAGGACGGATACCGGGAATGAACCCGCCCTGCTTCTTCAGATTATCCGCAACCTCAATCGGGTTGAAGGTGATCGAGGTATAGAAATAAGCGAAGAAAATAACAAGCGCAATATACAATGCCAGGCCGATCATATAGATCGGGCGGCTGAAGTTGAACCAGTTGTTCTGATTCAGTATGCCAAATATCGTCGCCCATACTCCGGTTGCCGGTTTCCCGGTAAAGCTCATGATAATCGAAGGAATAGACATCAGGGAGGATGCAAAAATAACCGGGATAACACCCGCGGTGTTGACCTTCAGCGGAATGCTGGAGGACTGTCCTGCCACCATTCTGCGTCCCTGCATCTTCTTCGCGTACTGAACCGGAATCCTCCTGACTGCCGCAGTCAGAAGAATGGTAAGTACAACCGTGAGGAGAATGACAGCAATGATAATGATCGCTGCCATCAGGCCCTTGGCCAGGCTCTTTCCTGCCACAAACTGTGTCCACAGGGTTGCGAGATCCTGCGGAATGCGGGAAAGAATATTGATCAGAAGTACGATCGATATACCGTTTCCGACGCCATTCTCAGTGATTCTCTCACCGATCCACATTACGAATGCGGAACCTGCGGTCAGTGCCACAATAACTGTCAGTGCACTGAAAAAATTGAAATTACGGATCAGACCGCTGCGGCCGAAACCAATCGCCATCGCTGTACTCTCAAACAGAGCCAGACCGACAGTAAGATATCGTGTGATGGTCGTGATCTTTTTTCTCCCATCCTCACCATCGCGGTGCATCTCTTCCAGTGCGGGAATCGCAATAGACAGAAGCTCCATGATAATGCTGGATGTAATATACGGAGTAATGTTCAGCGCGAACACTGACATACGTTCAAAGGATCCACCCGTAAAAGCGCTGAAGAAGCTGAAAGCTCCGCTGTTCTGCTGGTCAAACCAGTTCTTAAAATAAGAACTGTTGACACCCGGAACAGGAAGCTGTGATCCGAAACGGATCAGGATCAGCATCAAAAATGTGAAAAACAGCTTCTTTCTGATGTCCTTTATCCGAAACATGTCCCGTAAAGTTTTAAACATCAGATCACCTCAGCTTTTC
>CAJOQO010000207.1 GCA_905236545.1 uncultured Lachnospiraceae bacterium | reverse complement strand
TGCCTCAGGCTCTTTCTCTTCAGCCTGTGTCTCGGCTGCCTCAGGCTCTTTCTCTTCAGCCTCTGTCTCAGCTGCTTTGCGCTCTTCCTCTTCAGCCTCTGTCTCAGCCTGTGCCTCAGCTGCTTTGGACTCTTCCTCATCAGCCTGTGTCTTGGCTGCTTTGCGCTCTTCCTCTTTCGTCTCCTCTTTCGTCTCCTTTTCGGCTGCCGCAGGCTCTGCCTGAGAAGGCTCCTCCTCGACTGCTGCCGGTTCTGCCTGAGAAGGCTGCCCGTCGACTGCAATAGCCGCTTCCTGGGCAGGATGTGCTTCGCCGGATGCTTCCATCTCCTTCATCCCTGCGCCGCTGTACAGATCACCTTCCGGACTGATTGCATCCGGCAGCAGTACAGCTTCATTATCGTCCTCGAACAGCATTCCTGTTGCCAGAAGCTCGTCAAAGGCCATCGCATCTTCCGCATATCCGCCTTCTTCCGCTTCGTAATCATATTCATAGTATTCCGGATCATTCACAACCAGATCCTCATCGATGTCCCGGCCGGCAGCCGCGCCCGGCTTCCTCTCCTTCGACTTCGGCTTCGGCTGCGGTACCTGATACTTCTCACAAAGCTTCAAAAGAATCTCATCAATCTGTTCCTGGACTTCAGGCTTCTGAAGGTATCTGTCAAGCTGGTTTATCTCATCCTTCAGATCATCAAGCTCGCGATCGAAGTTTGCTATATACAGCGTATATAGATCAGTTTTCAATTTGCTGAGCATTCTTGTGTGTACGTCAAGTACACCGCTCATATAATCGCACTTTTCTTCAATATAATAGAGATTATTCTGAATATTCTCCAGTGCTTTCAAGAGTTCTTTATGGCGGGAGGCATCAGTGGGAAGTACACCGGCCAGTCCCAGAATGGTAGATCCCACGGTGAACGCGGTTCCTGCGCCACTGAGAACTCCTGTGATCGTTCCGGCAGTCGTATTGCCATATCCGCCTACGATACTTTTGATTGTATTGACATCGTTTTGGGACAGATCTCTGCCTGCTAAGTCCTTCGAAAACTGTTCCGCGGCATAGACTTTTTTCCCGTATAGCTTTCCGTCAGGGCTGATCATGCTGTTCTCATTCAGGATAAAGCCCCCGAAGCAGGAATAACCGTCATCCACATCCATTGCCGTGACCGGGACCTCGGCGATGAATTCATAGTTTCCGTCTTCCGATTTTCTGCCCTTTCGGATCTTCGCTTCGCTCAGATCCTGGCCAAAGCTGATATCTTCCGCGCTGAAGTCCTCGGCAAACTCGCCCAGCATAGGCAGCAGCACGATGATCATCTCCGCCTTATCTCCATCTACACGGAATCCGTCAAGATGCGGATAGATATAAGGCCTCACCTCCGCTGCCTTCCCTTCTGCTTTAATCACGTCAACGCTCGCTGTGACGCTTTCATCACAGTCAAACAGGAAGCCGGGAAACTCCACCGTTCCCTGAAGCAGTGCACCAGTCTCCGCACCGGTAAGCTCCGGTACGCCGTTGAGATCCAGAAGGATCGTTTTATGGTCATTCCTGACATCCTCCACTCCCATATTCCTGAAGACGCCGCCGAGCGTGATATCCTCTGTGAAGATCTTCTGCTGAATCAGGGAGTCCTCCTGGGTCAGGCACAGCTTCACATTGATGCTCCTGCCGCTGTCCGGCAGCTTCAGGGTCTTTGTCTCACAGGTAAGCTGCGGCGCGGAAGAGGTCTCCTTTACTGCCTTCGTGTCGGCAGCGAGGACAGCCGGAGCCGCATTTCCCGTGACCATGGCTATGGACAGCGCCAGGCACAGGAGCTTCCTTCCCATGATTCCTCCAATATTCTTCCTCATTCTCTACCTCCAGTTTATTGTCCTTGCTCTATCCCATCCGGTTTTTGATTCTCCGGGGATCGCTCTGTCTATCATCACTCTGCCTGTACGGATCTATCCGGCGATCCGGCCTGAGCGGCGGCAATTACTGTATCTTCAGAAACATCTCATAGTCAGCCTCGTTCTGATCGGCATATGCGCTGGAATAAGATACCATCGCATTCTCAAAAGCTTCTCCCTTGCCGAGATATGCCGCGATCGCATGCCTGTCTCCGGTTTTTGCATGGGCATGGGCCAGCACCCAGGCACATGCCAGCGAGATGCCATGATACCCTTCTGCCGATATGGTCTCCATATCGATGGACCCTTTGGCGTCCCACATCTGCCGGACATAATAGTCTTTCCTGCCTCCGGATGGCATCTTCAGCCTGACCCAGCCAAGAAGAATATCCCCGGCTGTCTGAATGGATCGCTGGCCCTCAACCACGCGCTGGCCGCTCTTTGAATACAAGCTCGCGCCATAATACGTTTCAAGAACGGAAGTCTCCGCTTCTTTAATCTGAAGAACCAGCGGATCGCCGTTTTCACGCCCCATCATAATCAGGATCCATGCCTGCCTGCCAACGCTTCCTACGCCGACCACCTTATGAGCCACTTCCAGCGGTTCATACTGGTCAATCAGGATCTGCCTGTCCACGGAAAGAGATTTCCTGTAAAGATCGATCGCTTTTCGCAGATCATGATGGAAATCAAAGAGGGTCTTCTGCTCTTTGGTCAGGTCGCGGACCGGAACGATGAGCGGCGGGTTGCTTTTAATCCGGAGCTTTCCGTCCACGGTTTCCGTCAGCTTTCTGACGGCCCGTTCGCTTGTTTTCGACAGGGACTTACGGATCGTATCCCGGATTTCCCTGAGCTGCTTTTTGTCTGACAGGAGTGTACTCTCCCTCAGATAGGATTCAATGTCCAGGTGCTTATACCACACCTCCAGATTGCCCATCTCGGAAAACTCCGCCATGGACTTCCGGTAGAAAGCGGCCGCGTCACGAACGGCTTCTGAGCGCTTTTCTTTTGTGAATCCCCGCTGTCTTCCACAGATCTCAATGCTCGCGGCAAGACGCTTTATATCCACCTCGAAAGGAGCCGGAAGCGTCTCGTCGAAGTCATTGATATCAAAGACCAGACGGCGCTCCGGCGACGCAAAGATCCCGAAATTGGAGATATGCGCATCCCCGCAGGCCTGT
>CAJOQO010000206.1 GCA_905236545.1 uncultured Lachnospiraceae bacterium | reverse complement strand
GCGGGGTTGTATGGCGTCAGCACCGGAGCCAGAACCGCTCCCAGGATAAACAAAAGAATCACGACAGTCGAAAAAACGGCAAGCTTATTCTCCCGGACCAGGCGCCTCATCAGAGTGAGAACTGTCTCCTCCTCCCCGATCTGGCTTTTCTTCCAGTCTTCGTCCCCCTGTCCATGCCGGGCAGAACCGGTTCCTTTGTCCGGCGAATCCTGGCCGCCGACGGCATTCAGTTTCTTCTCATATTCTTCCGCGATCTTCCGTGACCGGTTTGGAAGCATGACTCACGCCTCCTTTCTGATCCGGGGATCCAGCACACTGTAGAGCGAATCCGCCAGGAAATTACCGATGATCACTACAGTGGCGGAAAGCAGAACCGTCCCCTGCAGAAGCGGGATATCCCTCGAACCGATCGCCTGTACGGCAAGACGTCCGATCCCGTTGATCGAAAAGATCGTCTCCGTAATCACAGCGCCGGACAGCAGCCCGGAGACCTGAATCGCCATCATCGTGACGACAGGCAGCATCGCGTTGCGCATCGCATGAACAAGGAGAACTCCCATCTGGCCTCTCCCCTTTGCACGGGCCGTATCAATATAGTCCTCCTCCAGAATCTCAAGCAGGGTCGACCGGACCAGGCGGGCGACACTGCCGGCACTGTTCCAGCCGAGGGCAATCGCGGGCAGGATGAACGCCGCAAAACTGTCCGAACCGGAGATCGGAAACAGCTTGAGACGGAACGCCAGGAAATACTGAAGAATCATGGCCGTCATAAAGACCGGCATGGATACACCGAGAAGGGAACCTCCCATAAACAGACGGTCCAGAATGGAATTCTTTCTGACAGCGGCGATAATCCCGCTTGTGATACCGAGAAACCACGCGAACACTGACGCCATCAGGGCCAGTTTCAGTGTGTTGAGAAATGCGGCAGCCAGGAGCTGCGACACAGGCCTGCCCAGAGAGTAGCTGGTACCGAAATCACCGCAGACCGCTCCCCGCAGATAACGAAAAAACTGAATCAGGATCGGCTGATCGAGCCCGAGCTCCGCGGTCATCCTCCTGATGACCGCGGTATCCACGTGCTCGCCCATCATCACTGCGATCGGGTTTCCCGGTATGATCCGCAGCATGACAAAGATCATGAGTGCCGCCCCCAGCAGCACAAGAATGGACTGCAGCAGGCGTTCAAGCACACCTCGCACCATGTTTTACTCCTGTTTCAATACGACATCCGTTACATAGAAGTCCGAAAAGCCCGCCCACTGCGGCGTAAAATGCTCCACACGGTCGCCGATGCAGTACAGATGCAGATTCTCATACAGGGGCAGCCAGGCAAAGTCCTCACCGATGATCTTCTTCTCCAGATCCTGGTATTCCTTCTCACGCGTATCGTCATCGGTAATCGCGGGTGCCGCGGCAACCCTGTCTATGATATCCTTGTCCTGATAGTTCAGGCTTCTCTGCGCTGTATTCTTCTCACTGCCGAAGAAAGTATACATGATGTTCGCGGGGTCATTGTAGTCCATTCCCCAGGAAGCGATGAACGAATCCATGCTTCCGCTGTTTCGCCTGTCGAGCCAGACAGCATGGTCATACCCCTTGAGCGTCGCGTTGATCCCGACCGCTTTCAGCTGCTCACTGATCGCCTGGTAAACCAGCTTCTTATTGGAATCCGTCGTGCCGTTATCCATCGAAAGCTCAAACGAAACCTCGCCGTCCTGATATCCTGCTTCTTTCAGAAGCGCCTTCGCTCCATCCGGATCGTAGGAAACAGGCTCCAGCTCGCTGTTATGTGCCCAGACTCCTGCAGGGATGATCCCGGCTTCACGGACTGCGTCGCCATTGTAGATACTGCTGATCAGCGTATCGACATCCACCGCCATATGGATCGCTTCACGCACCCTGACATCCTTCAGATACTCCTGGTTCTCGTTGAAAGACAGAAAATCCAGTCCCACCTTCGGCGTGCTCACGATCTGATCCGCGTACATCGTCTTATAGACCGATTCCACGATCGTACTGTCCTGATCCTTCAGGTCGACAAGATCCAGCTCTCCATTCTGGAACATCAGGTTCTGGGTTCCGGCATCCGGGATCACCTGAACGATCACCTTCTTAACCGTAGGCTCCTCTCCCCAGTATTTCGGATTGTATTCCAGGGTATAATGGTCATTTGCCACCCACTCGGTCACGAGATAAGGACCGCTGCCGATCGTATCCGCGCACTCCGTTCCGAAGTTCTTCACCTTTTCCATGGTCTCGGCATCCACGATCGACATGGCCGGAGCGGAAAGCTCCGCAAGGAATCCGGCATTCGGCTTCTGCAGCGTAATGGAGAAATGCAGATCATCCATCATCGCGAAGCCGGACAGGGTGTCAGACTTTCCGCTCTCCACCTCAGCGGCCCCGGCAATCTCCTCCGCAATATCCATGTTATCCCCGCCCGCCTTCAGAAGGCGCTCAAAAGAATACTGCACATCCGTCGCAGTCAGCGGGCTGCCATTCGAGAAGACAACGCCGTCGCGGAGCGTGAAGTTGTAGATCAGACCGTCATCGCTCACTGCATAGTCCGTGCACAGGCTTCCGACAACCTGCGCTGTCCCGTCCTCCATCCTCGTCTCAAACAGACGGTCGAACACATTCATGGGTACCATGTAATTGTCCGTCGTCTTCGTGACATCCATCGTAGTCATATCATACAGAACCGCAGTCCGGAGCAGCCCCTCTTCCGCCGCCCCTGCCGTGCAGGCCATCATCATGCCGGCCGCAAGCGCGCATCCCGTCGCCAAAGTCAATTTCCTGTTCATCCTTTTTCCTCCTCGTAAACAATTGTCGAAACCGTTCCCGCCTGTGTGAGCAGATTCTCACACTGTAGCCCTGTGTTTCTGATTCCTGGATCAGAAATGCCTGCTGACCATGCAGCAACAGGATGTCTCTTCACGATGCTGTACCAGGCACTTTTTCCCAGCCTGCCGCTATCTTTTCCTTCAGTTCCTCAAAGCTCCTGAGTCCGCTGAGAGAATCATAAGCTTCCACGCAGGAAGCGCCGGTTCCGGCTGCAAGGTGCATGGCCATCTCCGGATCATACCCGTCCAGCATGGCCTTCAGGAAGGCCGCGATGCTGGTATCCCCTGCTCCGGTTCCCGAAAGCACCTTCCGGGGAAGATAGCTTCTCTCAAAGAAATCCCTGTCCGCCCATCCGGCGCTGTCAAGCCCGGCGGCAGGGCTGATCCTGTCCAGGGTCCGGCGGTCCGCCGTCTTCAGATACATGCCGGGAGCTCCGCATTTCAAAAACAGCACCTTGCACCCCATCTCCATGCACCGCCCGGCCAGGGGACGGATATCCCGGTCCACATCCAGAACCGTTGTCATATCCCGTCCGTCGGAGCGCTCCTTCCAGGACAGATAGCGCTCCTCATCCAGCATCCAGCACAGTTCCTCGATACTCGGGCAGAAGAAGTCTGTCAGGGGCAGCGCCTTCTCAAGGATCCTGGCCCAGTTCTGTTTTCCGGCATCCGAATCCGGATCCACCATCGCCAGATCGAGGCTCGTCGCACAGCCCGCTTCCTTCGCATGAGTAAGAATCTTCTGCAGCTCTTTTCCGTCATTCTCATAGACCGCCCGCATGATCGGAGGATACCCGAAATGAAACAGAGCGGCCCCCCTGACCTTCTCCCACGGAATATCCCTGTCACAGAATGTGTCATTCGCCCCCGGATGATGCAGAAAGATCCGGTCGATCCCCGGAACCGCAATCGCCACCGTATAGCTGGTCGCATCCTCCTCCTGAACGATCAGCCCTTCCTGCGCTCCATACCTGCCGAATTCCTTCAGGATCTGTCCGCCAAAAGCGTCATTTCCGATCTTCCCCATCAGAGATACTTCCGCCCCCAGCACCTTCAGGCCAAGTCCGGTGCTTGAGACTGCGCCTCCGACAGAAAGGGAGGCCCGTCCAACCTGAAGAAGCTTTCCCGGTGCCAGAATCTCCCCGATTTTTCCCCGGGCTCCCTGACCGGGGATCGCGGGAGTGATATCCAGGCAGACATGCCCTGCACAGATGATTCTTTTTATGCTCATGATCAAACCCTCCGGAAACAATTCTCCTGACCATGTAATCATAGCACGTTATGGGAACAGAAAACAATGACGTTAATTTTGTCCCACAATCACTCTGTTATCTGATACAATAGGTTCTGATAATGGTCACTGTTCACAGGGCAGGATAAACCGGCCGGATGAGCCTGGCGGCTGACAGGAGGCGGGAACATGGCAGAGAATACGCTGAAAAGACTTGGGATCGTATATGCGGAGGAAAGCAACAGAGGGCTGACGCATCCGTTCTTTTCCCTGGTTCTGAACGCTTTCAAGGAGGAAGCCGAGGAGCTTGGCTGCGAAGTCACCTTCATAAACAACCGGCTGGTCAGCACAGAGACAGGGTATACGGATTATTGCCGTGCCGGCCGTCTCGACGCCGTATGTGTGGTGTGTGCTGATTACAGTTCCGAAAGCATCCGGAATCTGGTTTACAGCGGGATCCCCTGTGTTACGATCGATCATCTGTTCAAACGTTCTCCCGCCGTACTCTCGGACAATGAGACAGGAATCGAGATGCTCGTGGAACACGCCATCTCAAAGGGACACCGCCGCATCGCTTTTGTGCATGGACACAACAACTCGATCGTGACGCGTGCCCGGATCATGCAGTTCCGCAATGTGATGTCCTGTCATCACCTTCCCATTCCGGATGAATATATCCAGGAAGGGCGGTATGACGACATCCGGCTGACCAGAAAGCTCGTGACCGGTCTTCTCATGCTTCCGGAGCGTCCTACATTCATCCTTCTTCCTGACGATATTTCCTATCTTGGCGCACAGGACGCGGCGAAAGAATGCGCGATGCGGATTCCGGAAGATATCTCCTTTGCCGGATATGACGGTATCCCGCTGACGCAGACGCTCCGCCCCAGGCTGACCACGGTCCGCCAGGACTGTGACCAGCTCGGGAAGCTGGCCGCCCGCCGTCTGGTTGATCTGCTCGGGCACCCGGACACAGCGAGCCGCCTCCCCGCCATCCTGCCGGTCGAGTTCATGGAAGGCGGTACGGTCGGGAACGCTCCCGACGTGTGATTGCTTTCGTCTTCCTTCCGGAGAAAATATAGCGCGGCAGTCTTTTGACCGCCGCGCTTTTCTTTTGTGACAAGCCGCCCCTGAGCACCAGTCGGCAGCCACAGGGGTTCCTTCGCTCCGACCCCCGAAAGTCTGCCGCTCAGGAACCCCTGTG
>CAJOQO010000205.1 GCA_905236545.1 uncultured Lachnospiraceae bacterium | reverse complement strand
GGGGTTCCTGAGCGGCAGACTTTCGGGGGTCGGAGCGAAGGAACCCCTGTGGCTGCCGACTGGTGATCAGGGGCGGCTTGTATCAGACCTCCCTGTATATGTCGGAAAAACTGGCCGGGGTATGACCTGTAATTTTGAAAAACAGGCGGAGGAACCCCTGCCTGTTCTGCATGTCAGGGGTTCCTCCTCTTCCGGTCTGCTGCGCTTCTGCAGCTGTAACTTTTCTGCAGCTGCAGCTGTAACTTTGCCGCAGCTGCAGCGATTATCCTTTCAGCGATGCCTCACTCATTCTCGTCCTTCCGCAGCAGGGTAACTGTTTCAAGGCCTTTTGTCGGAAGTTCCACTGTCTTTGCGGGAAGCAGAATGCCTTCCGCTTTCTGCTCCTCATCGGCAGTCGCATATTCCAGAGCCGCCGTGGCGAGATCGATCAGATCCTCAACGATTTCTTCGTTCCCGGAGTCCTCTGACAGCGCTGCGGTCTCAGTGTCATCTCCCGGATGAATCACTTCCCCGACCGCCTTCGCAAGATCAAACAGCGACTCCCACTGCTCTGCAGTAAGACCGGAGATCATATCAAGAATCGAACCACGCTCCGCCTCTGTTTCCCCTTTTTTCAGGGCGGTTTTGGTGATGTCTTCCACCGCATCCAGGAATGGCGTCAGGTTAACCCAGCGTTTTCCGATCAGCGCTGCCCCTCCGCGCATCTTCATCCCGGAGTCATCGACATTGAGCAGCAGATAGAAGGTGGGACTGTCGTCCGTGACGAAAGCGATGTCCTCCCCTACACTGCCTCTCCAGGCCATCGTCTGCTCCAGCAGACGGGAGAGCGCGGAGAGTGCGGCTTCTGACACAGCATCCGCGATGGCTTCCTCATCGTCCGTCTTCTCAAGCTTGATTTTGTTGCCGTCGAGATGGATGCTGTTCATAAATTCAGACAGGATTCTTCCGAACCCTTCCGCGTCCTCTGCATCCCGGAACATCTGAACACCCAGGTTCAGCGCAGTCACCGCAGCATTCGTCACCGTTTCCGTGTTCAGCCGGAACGCCATCAGCGTCCAGTATTCATCTTCAAAGGTTTCGGTATCCGGAAGCGTCAGCCTCACGATCTTCCTGTTATAGGGAAGCTTCTCGGGGATCTCTTCCCGGTCCAGCTGTTTCTCTTTGATAAACGCATCCAGGCTGTCGGAAAACGCCTCGTTCCCGCTCTCGTTCATCGCCCATTTCAGTGTTGCGCAGATCCGCGAGTAGTCCGTCTTCGGCGTAAGACCTCCGGTCACCATGATCCAGAACCGGACTGCGTCCCCATACTCCATGCCCGCGTCCTGACACAGCTGCGCCGCGATCTGGTTCAGCAGGGAAGAGTTGGTATGTACGCCGCCCCTGTCGTTGGATGAATTGGGAGTATCGCTCTGCGGTCCGTAATACCTGTCCCACACAAAGGATGGCTGCTGGTAAGCGGCCGGATCACTCATGCTGCGGATCGCAGTTCCGGTATTCTCGCCCAGAAGCCAGCGGGTATCGTCCGTTTCCTGCAGGATCGCTTCGACCAGATTGCCCCCGATATCGGACATGGCCTCATTGATCGCTCCCTGGTCATTCTCGTAGAGATTGCTGTTCATGACCGTTCCGGTAAAGGTATGCGTATACTCATGTGCCATGACATCAAGCCCGCGCCCGAGTCCGAGAGGCTTCCCCTCCAGGGAATACGGTGTGTAGCCGAACATCTGCCAGCCCTGAATCCAGCCGAGACTGCAGGCATTCTCAAATGGTGTCCCGTCTTCGAAGCACAGCCCCTTCAGGATCACCACGTCGCTTCCTTCCCCGTCCGGGCTGATCCAGCCCATGTCCGCGTAAAAGTCCCAGGCCTTCAGGTAATTGTAGTACATGTACAGGTCTTCATTGTCAAATTTCCCCGCATCATCGCTTTTGACAAGCTCCAGCGAATGGCTGTCATCATAGACTGCCTTCGAGAAGTCTGCAACGGCGATTCTGCGTACCGGA
The DNA here is from genome assembly GCA_905236545.1 of uncultured Lachnospiraceae bacterium. Classification (GTDB taxonomy): domain Bacteria; phylum Bacillota; class Clostridia; order Lachnospirales; family Lachnospiraceae; genus Porcincola. Next base: position 2,407 of record CAJOQO010000205.1, on the reverse strand, counting down.
TCGCCCAGATACAGATTGCCTTCCGCGTCTCTCATAACGGGAAGCGTCACGGTCTTTCTCCTGCCTTCTCCGGTTTCCGCGTTATTTTCCGTTTTTTCCTCTTTTCCTTTGCCTTTTTCCTTTTTTCCGTGTTCTGCGTCTTCCCCTTCTGTTTCTACGATCTCTCCGGTCCAGGTATCGGGCTCCATGCCGTCAAAGATCCTCTGCATGCGGAACCCGCACAGGGCCTCGTCACTGCCCGGCTCCTCCACCGGAAGGCTCTCAAGGAAGGTTCCGTCAAGGCTGACATAGTGTGCGATGAACGGATACTCCCCGTCGTCATTGGAAGAATACACAACCCAGCGCACTTCCTCCGGAACAGGATCATCGTCCTGATTATCCATGTTCAGATCCGCCAGCACGGTTGGCATATACCTGATACGGTCGGTGTAATCCGGAAGAAGCTCCGGCCCCCCGGCCTTTCCTTCCTCCTCCAGCTTTTCACGGACCACAGCCTCTGCCTCCTCCTGGGTAACGAGCGTCTCTTCCTTTCCGCTCTCCGGATCCAGTGAGCTGAACACGCCGCAGACCTTTCCGTCCCTGACCGCAAGCTTCAGGGTGCTTCCCATCACCATGCGTCCGTCGGAGATCTGCTGGAAAGAATAGAACCTGACGCCATCGATCTCCATCTGATGCCACAGGCGAAGATCCGCCAGCGGATTGCCGCCCATCAGAGCGGCAGCGCTGTATGCCGCCCGGTAAGCGTCAAGTGCATCTGAAACATCGCCCAGAGCATCCGCGTGGTCGATAAAGTAGATGACTCCGTCCTCTTTCAGAATCTGCGCATCCGGATTCGCTTCAAGAACCGCATCCTCCGTCAGGGGCGCATCCTTTCCTTCCTGCTTCTTCGAAGCGACGGCATCGTCCCATTCCCTCAGGTGCATGCCCGCCTCGTTGCGGATCTCATTTTCCCGCCGGATCGAGAGCCGGATGTCCGTATCCCAGACTCCCTCCGTCGTAATGCCTGACGCGTCTTTCTGCGCATCTGCCGATGTCTCCGATTCCGCCAGCGTCAGTTTCGCCTGCGCCGATTCCGACTGCGCCGGTACGCTCTCCTGACTGCCATATGCCGCCGGCGCCGCAAAGGACAGTGTCATCGCGGCTGTCAATGCATAAGCTAAAGTTTTCTTCAACATAGTGCTCACTCTCCTTACCTGATTCAGGAATCTGATTCGTGATCCTGATTCGTGATCCTGATAGAAACGCTACAGAATCCCTGTTTCTTTAGAAAAATCATTCAACCTGTAATACGAGACGCCGCTTTCCGCGGTCAATTCATCCTGTGAGCATTCGATGAACTTCACCCTTCATCTATTCTGGCGCTCATAAATGCAGTCCCGTCCATCCTTTTTACCGTGAATGTTCCATCCTCAAGAACCGCATAGCTCGGCGGATACCCGTCCTTTGGAATGGAAACGGATCCCGGATTCAGGATCCAGATCTCTTTGCGCCTTTCCGCTCTCGGAACATGTGTATGACCGTGCAGCAGGCTGTCCCCGGGCATGACCGGAGGGAGATTCTCTTCATTGAAAACATGGCCATGCGTACAGAATATCATATGCTGCCCCGCCGGGAGCAGGCAGTATTCCGCCAGAACCGGGAAATCCAGCACCATCTGATCCACCTGTGCTTCGCAGTTTCCGCGTACGCTGTATATCCTGTCCTTCAGCGGATTCAGCATCGCAATCACTTCCTTTGGCGCATATTCCGCCGGCAGGTCATTGCGCGGCCCGTGATAGAGAATGTCTCCGAGCAGAAGCATACGCCGCGCGCCTTCTCTGTCCAGGGCAGCGAGCAGCTTCCTGCAATAGAACGCCGATCCATGTATATCCGATGCAACCACGATCTTCATATGGAGCTCTCTTTTCCTTTCACGTCCTGCGCCACTGTGTGAACCATCGTCACAAGATCCGATGTATCCTTATATTTCTGCAGATATTCCTTCAGAACATTCTGCAGATACATCTGCTGCATGACGCCGCGGCCTCCGGTCAGTATGATAAACAGTTCTGTGCTTGTCATCTCTGTAAACGGTTTTACATCATCCAGGTTCATAGGAATTGTCTTATCTGCCATAATGGCTCCTCTCTTCATATTTCTGTAATGCTGATCCTGCTATTCCTGTTCAGCCCCCATTGTTCCAGACTCCCTGCGTGCTTCTCCGCGCGCGGTCAGAAAGGCGGCTGAGTAAATCTATTCTATCATACATCCGTACCGGAGTAATCCCCGGCGCTTATCCTTCGCCGGAAACTGGTTTCAAGCATGCTCCGGCCTGCCGCATGCCGCTCCCTGAGCACCATGAGAAGGCCACAGGGGTTCCTGAGCGGCAGACTTTCGGGGGTCGGAGCGAAGGAACCCCTGTGGCTGC
>CAJOQO010000204.1 GCA_905236545.1 uncultured Lachnospiraceae bacterium | reverse complement strand
GGGAATGCGCTTCGACCACAGACTGATCGCGCTTGTATTTATCCTGATCGTGGCCCTTCTGGCTATCCTGTGCTACCTGTGGGTCATGTCTGTCGCAAAACGGAAGGACTGAGCAGGCGTGTCATTCCTCCCTCAGCTTCACAGCCTTCGCGGCGTTTCGTCTGCGTACATCGTCCATGGCCGCATAATGCTTTCTGGTCGTGTTGACATCCTTGTGTCCGAGAACGTCCGCGACAAGATAGATATCACCGGTTTCGCGGTACAGCGCTGTGCCATAGGTACTGCGCAGCTTGTGCGGCGTGATCTTCTTGGCTGTCGTAACCATCCTGGCATACTTCTTCACCATATTCTCAACAGCCTGAACTCCCATGCGCCGTTTCTGGGAAGAATAGAAGAGAGCATGCTCATGTCCCGGAAGCGGCGTTATCGCCTTTCTTTCCTCGATCCAGTCCAGCAAAGCCTTCTCCACCTCATCTCCGAAGTAAACAACCGACTCGGAACCGCCTTTGCGTATAATGCGTATTCCGTTATTCCTGAAATCGACATCCTCCAGATCGAGCCCGACACATTCACTGACACGGATTCCTGTTCCCAGGAGCAGCGTGACGATCGCCAGATCCCGGATCCTTGTTTTCTCATAATATAGCTTCTTCTGACCCGTCAGGGAATCACCGCCATGCTCGATCAGATCCAGAAGAGCCGCCGTTTCTCCTTCGTCCATACGGACAATCGAATGTTCATGAAGCTTTGGCATATCAACAAGGAGCGTCGGATTCGTTTTGATCATTTCGCGCTTAAAATAGAACGCATAAAAGCTTCTGAGCGCGGACATTTTTCGCTTCAGACCAAACTCACCATTTGTGAAGGAATTCTCCCTGGGCATGCCGACAAGGGATTCATCCACACGATACACACTCAGAAACGACTTGTATTCGTCAATATCCGAAGCGGACAGACTGTCAAGAATCGAAACATCCCATGTATGAATATCCCGGGTCCTGAGAACAGGATTGTTTTCCTGCAGATACCGGAAAAACGTTCGTATATCATAAGCATAGGAAAGCCTCGTCCGGGACTCCCTGGACGCCTCCAGCGCAAGAAAATACTGCTTTGCAAACGGCGGAAAATCCTTCAGAACCTCACGAAGCTGAAGAATATTCTGCGTGTCACGGTCACTGTGGTAAGATTTCTTAATCTCTGCCATAATCAAAACTCCATTGAATTTCATCAGTGTATAAAAACCTGCAGGAGATCAACAAGCCGGCGAAGTTTTTTGAATAGATTGCGTGAAAACAGACAACGATAGAGAGAATCGATGCAATCTATTAAAAAAACTTCGTCCATGTTTTTCAAATAGATCTCCATGAATTCCTTCAAATGATGAAAACCATACGGAGATCTATTTGAAAAACATGTGTTTTCTGTATAGATCAATACAGGTATCTTATCACACTTTCCCCGGACAATCAACCATGATCCATCTGTAAATCTGTTGCCGGATTTCCTGTTACAAGGAATCAGGGCTGCCGCGTTTTCCTGCGGCAGCCCTGATCCTGTTTTCGTTTCCGGCACAACCGGAATCCTTTCTTTACAGATCAGCTTTCCTTGAGATCAGTTTTCCTTGAATCAGATCAGCATTAATTGAAATAGATGGTATACTGAGCTGTTCCTGTTTCCGAACCCGGATCGACGCTCACGCCGTCCTCCGGCACTGTGGAATAATACGTGATGTTCAGTGTCACAGGTCCGCTCTGAACCGGCTCTATGTTGACGACATCACCGTTTCCGGCCGTCACGCCTTCCGGCATCGAACCGTCCCCACTGGTAATGCTTACATCAGCCATACTCTGGCTGTCGGCAGAAACGACAGCAAATACTGCCGAGCCGTCGGCGGGGAACAGAACGCTTCCGGAAGCGCCTTCCGTATATGATTTGTTCAGACAGGAGCCATTCACGCTGAAGCCCTTAGCGCTGACCGGATTGCCATAATATGGATCATAGTTGTCGATCTGGATATCCAGCATACCGTCTCCACAGGTAAACTGCGCATTGAACGTATAGGTATAGGACTCGCCGGATACAGGAGCATAGTCTGTCTGAAGAGAAATATCGTTGTCATCCTTCGGAACCATCAGAATCTTTGTGGAACCGGCAGGAACATCATCGGAATCCTCACTGGTCAGAAGAACCAGATCCGCTGCGGCCGGATCGATGTTGAGGCAGGCTGCCTCCGCTCCGCTCCCGTTCATCACGTGAAGCGCACCGCTGACAGGAGTCAGATCCTCATACGGTACCGTCACTTCTACAGCGCTGATACCGGACGCCGGCTGGCTGCCGTTCTCCGCAGTACTGCAAACCTTGAAAGCAACCGTTCCATTATAAACATCATCCGTTGTGAGCGATGTTACATCCTGATCCGGTGTCTCGCCTTCTGCATCCTCAGAGGAATCATCCTCTGTATCGCCGTCAGAATCATCCGTGTTCTCCTGCTCCTGCGCGTACGGATCCTCATCTGTCATCGTATCATCGGTAT
>CAJOQO010000203.1 GCA_905236545.1 uncultured Lachnospiraceae bacterium | reverse complement strand
TTGATGTGGGCATCAACGACCGACGATAACGCAGTGTATGAGCAATCAGACAAGCGAATGTGCCAGTTAATTAATATTCGGGGTACTCAGCACCCCATCCAGATACTTCGTAATCTCGTAAACGAGAGCGTCGCAATGCGGCTTCCTCTGGATTCCGTTCCGGGCGGAAACCGCCAGAAGATCTCTGCACTGCAGGCTCCCGTGCTTCTCCTTGAATTCCCTCATCATGGCAGTGGAGGTCTCTTTTCCGAACCCTGCCAGGCTCAGGATCATCGTTGCGGCCGTGATGGTTCCGCACACTCCGCCATGATGCATGCCGCTCCCGAAAAGATTGCCGAGCCGGTCAGATTCTTCCCTGCTCAGGCCGGTTACATCACGAAACGGAACCAGCAGCGACTGCGCACAGTTATAATGGCGCTCCGTGCAGGAGCGCAGATTCTCTACCTCGGGCAAATGGTTCATTTGCTTCATATCCGGTTCTCCTTCTCTTCTTTCCTGCAGCGGTTTTTCAATCGCTGCTGATATCCGGCATTCAGATTCCATCTCCTCTGTTACAGGATCATTACAGGATCGTGGCGCGGCTTTGGCACGGCCGGAGAGGAAACCTTTCTCAATACCGCTCTGCCGTCAGGATCGCGACGGAGCGCGGACGCATGGATACGCGCTTCCACGCCATGCCTCTCTCTTCGCCTCCTGTCGATACGTAGAGATGCCAGCTGCGGCCTTCCGGCAGATCCGGAAGCACGATCTCCACGCTTTCCCAGAACACATTCAGGGCGACGCATACGACGTCGTCATCCTGCTTATCCTCATCATACCCGGCATAGACGACATAGAACGCCTTCGTTTCCTTCGTAACCAGCGCGTTCCACGGCGTTCCTGCGTGAACCGACATGTTGGGAAATCCGCACCGCGCGGTTCTCAGATCCCGGCTGACGCAGGGATGCCGCCTGCGAAATGCGATCACGTCCCGCGTAAACTCCAGCATGGCCCTGTTGCGGTCGCAGTAGTTCCAGTTCAGCCAGCTGATCTCGTTGTCCTGGCAGTAGCCGTTGTTATTCCCGAACTGGGTGTTCGCGAACTCGTCGCCCGCGTAGAACATCGGCGTACCACGGCTCATCATCAGAACCGCCATCGCATTTTTCATCATGCGGAACCTCAGTCCCTCCACCTCAGGATCAAGCGAAGGGCCTTCGCAGCCGCAGTTCCAGCTGCGGTTGTCATCCGTGCCGTCCGTGTTGTTCCAGCCGTTCACCTCATTGTGCTTATAATTGTAGGTATACAGATCGTAAAGCGTGAATCCATCGTGGCACGTCAGGAAATTCACCGAGGAGTTGTAGCCAAGATACCCGTGGGGGCTGCGGCCCTCTTCCGTGGATTCATTGGAATACAGATCCGGGGATCCCAGCATGCGCCTGGCGGCTTCCGGCGCAACCCAGTATTCTCCCTTCAAAAAGGACCTCATGTCATCCCGGTATTTGCCGTTCCATTCCGCCCACCGGTTCCATGCGGGAAAGCTCCCCACCTGATACAGGCCGCCGGCATCCCAGGCTTCCGCGATCAGCCTCACGTCCGCCAGCAGCGGATCCTTCGCCAGACGCTGCAGAAGAGGCGGAAACTGCATCGGTGAACCATCCTCATTTCTCCCCAGGATGCTGGCCAGATCGAATCGGAATCCGTCGATATGGTAATTCGTCACCCAATAATGCAGGCATTCCACGATCATTTCCTGCACGACCGGGTGGTTGCAGTTAACCGTATTTCCGCAGCCGGAAAAGTTGTAGTAGTCCCCCTCCGGCGTCAGCATATAGTAGATATTGTTATCGAAGCCCTTGAAATTGATAAACGAGCCATGCTCATTTCCCTCCGCCGTGTGATTGAACACAACGTCCAGGATCACCATGATGCCCGCCTCGTGAAGCGCGCAGATCAGCTCCCTTAACTCACTGCCTTCCCGGTTGTACTCCTGGCGCGCCGTATAACTCGCGTTCGGGGCGAAGTAGCTGACGGTGTTGTAGCCCCAGTAGTCCATGAGACGCTTCCCCTCATGGTTGCGCAGATCCTGCATCTCATCAAACTCGAAGATCGGCATCATTTCCACCGCGGTCACGCCAAGCCATTTCAGATAAGGAATCTTCTCTCTCAGTCCCGCAAATGTGCCGGGCGACGAAACGCCTGCATTGGCGCCCATCGTGAAGCCGCGCACGTGCAGCTCGTAGATGATCAGATCCTCCATTTTCAGGCGTTTGTAGGCGTGATCCCCCCAGTCATACGCATGGCGCACCACTCTGGCGTGATACGCGCCCTCCTCAGCCTTCTTTTTCCCCCAGACCTTCTGCCCTGTGACCGCCTTGGCATAGATATCCAGAAGCACATGCCTCCTGTCAAACAGAAGTCCCTTCTTCGGCTCCCAGGGGCCGTCCAGCCGGTAGGCGTACTCAAACTCGGTGATATCCAGGCCGAAGACGACCATCGACCACACATCTCCCACGCGGTAGCTCTCCGGAAATGCGATCACCGCGTAAGGCTCCTTCTTATTCCGGTGAAACAGCAGAAGCTCCACCGCGGTCGCCCCGTCTGAGTGGAGCGTAAAGCTGACCGCGCCGCCGTATCCCATCGCCTGGGCTCCATTCTGCTCAAACAGCCCAGGGCAGACGGAAAAACCCGCCACGCTCTCCCTGGGCTGGAGCATATCAATATCCTGATTCAGGTTATGATCTGCCATTCTGTACTCTTTTTCTCTTTCCTGTCATTTACAAAGGAAGGCTGGCAAGATGTGCCAGCCTCTTCCTGTTTTTCTCAAATAGGGTGCAGCGTGTCCCGCGGACACACATGCAGCTCAGCTCTGGCGTCCCCCGCCTTCAGGAGGCAGGATACTAACCAGGCCCATGTCCGATACCGGCAGATCAAAGCTTCGGTCCGGCCTCAACCAGCGCCTTGCCCGCTTCGTTGGTCTCATACTTCTTGAAGTTCTTGATGAAGCGTCCGGCAAGATCCTTTGCCTTCCCGTCCCACTCAGAGGCATCCGCATAGGTATCGCGCGGATCAAGGATCGCAGGATCAACGCCCGGAAGCTCGGTCGGAACCTCGAAATCGAAGTACGGAATCTTCTTGGTCGGAGCCTTCAGGACATCGCCGTTCAGGATCGCGTCGATGATGCCGCGGGTATCCTTGATGGAGATTCTCTTGCCGGTGCCGTTCCAGCCGGTGTTGACCAGATAAGCCTTCGCTCCGCTCTTCTGCATCCTCTTGACCAGCTCTTCGCCGTACTTGGTCGGATGCAGCTCCAGGAACGCCTGTCCGAAGCATGCGGAGAAGGTAGGAGTGGGTTCGGTGATTCCTCTTTCCGTTCCGGCCAGTTTTGCTGTAAATCCGGACAGGAAATAGTATTTGGTCT
>CAJOQO010000202.1 GCA_905236545.1 uncultured Lachnospiraceae bacterium | reverse complement strand
CTGGAACCGCTCAGATCCGTCAGATAAGCAAGCTTATCTGACTGGATCATGAGCAATTCCAGGAGGTGCTGAATAATTACTAAAAAATCTGAATCAGATCCCTGATTCAGATAAAAACATTCATTGCGTCTTCTGTGTTTTTTTGCTTCCGCCGGATGCTTCCGTCATTTCGCTGTTGTTATAATCATCGATTTCTTTGCTCAGAAGGTCAAAATTCACGCCGTCTGACTGCATCTTCAGGATCAGCCCGAGCATTCCTCTCCAGCTCTCATCCGAATAGGACGCCAGGGTCGGGATTCTCTGCTGAACCTTCTCTGTTTTAAGAAATGTACCGATCGACATTACCGTAAGTCCGACCAGTACTCCTGCCAGAATGGAGATCGTCCCGACGATCAACCCGCCTTTTCCGGAGCGCCCTCCGGTGGATCGGAGTGAAAGAATCCCGAGTATGACAGCCGCAATTTCCATAATCATGCCGGGAACAAGGCCGAACATTCCAAACAAAACGCCAACCAGGATGATGATAGCCAGTCCGATAATCGAGAGCAGCAGGGCTGCCATGCCATGTCCCTTCGATGTTCCGTGATCCTGTTCCATAGAATAACGATTCCTCCTTCCGGTTTCCAACACTGCCATGCACGGCTCCTTCCTTACAGACCACGAACCGGCCGTGCATCATACCTCACCTGTGACTCACTTCTGCAGATCATTTTCTTCTGGAAAGAAATCCAAGCCTTCCAAACACAGCCGGCCACACACAGATCCCAAAAACCACAGGTACAAAGAAGCGGGGGACATAAGCGACCTTGAGTTCTTTGAAAACAGCCTGTGCCGGATACTTCAACGCCAGCGCAAGGACAAGAATCAGCAGCAGTCCGGCCGCTGCCTTCAGAATCTGTCCCCACCAGACCGCGTCGGTTTCAAATCTGACATACTTTCTCTCGATCGGTTCTCCCAGCGCGATTCCCAGACTGACTCCCGAACACATGTACATGCCCTTCAGCATAGAACCCATTTCCTCCGGTTCCAGAATCGTCTTTCCCGGTCCGATCTCAAAGATCAGCCCGGCGGCAAGCAGCGCGATGCCACCCACTCCAAACAGGATCCAGATAAAGTTCGGAGACGATTCAAACCTTCGAAACAGCAATGAAACCGCTGCAAGTATGATAAGGCCATTGATAAAACCGCCCAGCACATCGGTCGGATAATGTGCGCCGAGATAGAGCCTCGAAAAACCGACAAGACCGATCATCACGGCACAGAAGATACGGAAAGCCTTCTTTTTATACAGGGCGAAAAGCGAGCCGTAGAGCGAAGTAGAATTCTGCGTATGTCCGCTGGGGAAAGAAAGACCTTCTGCGGTAGACCTTGCCTTCTCCACGATCGTAAAGTCTTTATGCGCGACAAACGGACGGGGAACATGGCAGATCGTCTTTATGATCTGATTCAGCCCGGATCCAAACAGTATATTTGCAAATATATAATATCCATCCCGTTTGCTGATGCACCAGTATACGCTGAATACAACGATCGCCGACATTATCTCCGCTCCCAGATAGGAGATTCCCAGGAAGAAATAATTAAAAAAAGGCACTCTCAGCTTTTCCAGCGTGTACAGGATGTCCATATTAATTCCCATCTTTCTTCATCCCTCTTTTCCTTTTGTAATGATTCAGCACCCCCTGGCTTTTCTCCTGCCTTGCTTTTGCCCGGCCTGCTTCTCTCCTGCCTTTCCCTGCCTCCCGATGTGTATTATAATCGGTTTGCCGGATATCGGAAATACCAAAAGAATCAGACGAAACGGAGATTACAACGATGCCTCTGCTGCCCTTTCAGGAAGCTCCCTCTGAGCTTCTTTCCCTGTTCCATACCGAGAAAGAATCGATCCTTGCCCGATGCCTGGAGCCGGAGCCGGGACTGTTCATCGCGGAAAGCGCGAAGGTCACGGTCCGCGCTGCCGATGCAGGATATTCCATGAAAGCAATGCTGATTGATGACGCGCAGCTGAACAGGGAAGCACAGGAGCTTCTTTCCCGCTTTCCGGAGGTTCCTGCTTATCACGCTCCGACCCGGGAGTACCTTGAGATCTCCGGATATCCGATGACAAGAGGAGTTCTGTCGCTCTTTCGCAGAAAGCAAAGATCACGCCCCGATCCTCCGGACAGAGCCGGCAGGGCGAAGGAGGATCCGTTTTCCCTTGTATCCTCCGGCTCGTGCAGAAGGATCGCTGTTCTGGAAGAAGTCAGCAATCCTGCCAATATCGGTGCGATCTTCCGCAACGCGGCCGCGCTCGGTATCGATGCCGTCCTGCTCTCTGCCGGATGCTGTGATCCCCTTGCCCGCAGATGTCTGCGTGTCAGCATGGGATGTATCTTCCAGGTTCCGTGGTCCATGACAGGACTGTCCGGAGCTCAGATTGCAGAAAACCTGAAAAGGCTGGGGATCCGGACCGCCGCCATGGCGCTCTCGGCGGACTCCGTACCCGTCTCGGATCCGTCTTTGAAAGAAGCCCTGCGCCTCGCAGTCTTTCTCGGAAACGAAGGAAACGGTCTCCCGGCAAAGACCATCGGTTCCTGCGATCTGGTTGTGCGCATCCCGATGAGAGACGGGGTTGATTCTCTGAATGTCGCCGCGGCAAGTGCGGTCACATTCTGGGAGACACGCCGGTCGTAGATCACTTTCCGCAGAACGCACCGGCTGTAGAGCACTTACCGCAGAACACACCGCCCTTCAGGCAATTCCGCAGGACGACACGTCATCCATAAATATGGAATGCCTTCACTCCTGCCTTAGCTACCTTATAGACGGGTGTCTCAAGCATCCTGCGCGCATTCTTGAGTTCCTGCGGAATCTGAATATGCTGCGGACAATGCTGCTCACATTTTCCACACTCAACACACTGAGACGCCGACGTACTGTTCTTGCGCATCGCTGTTGTCATCAGATATTCACGCCGGCCGGCAGCCTTCCCCTCACTCCAGCAGCGGTTGTAGGCGGAAAATGTGCCCGGAATATCTACCCCCTGCGGACATGGCATACAGTAATGGCATCCGGAGCAGCCAACCTTCATCTTTGAATTGATGATGGCTGCCACCTCATTCAACATCTCTTTATCTTCGTCCGACATGATGCCCGGGAGGCCATGGCCCGCGGTGCGGATATTCTCCTTCAGCTTCTCCATCGAGTTCATCCCGGACAGTACAACCGTGACCTCCTCCTGATCCCACAGCCACAGGAACGCCCACTGGGCAGGGCTGTGATGAGCGCTGTGTCCACGGAAGATCGTCACCGCATCCTTCGGAATCCTGGAGGCCAGCTTCCCGCCGCGGAGCGGTTCCATGATAATAACCGGGAGCCCTTTGCTGTGCGCGTATGTGAGACCTTCTCTCCCTGCCTGGCTGTGCTCATCCATATAATTGTACTGGATCTGACAGAAATCCCAGTCATAGGCGTCGATAACCTGACAGAACATGTCGCTGTTCCCATGGTAAGAGAATCCCACCTGACGGATCTGGCCGGAAGCCTTCTTCTCCTCCAGCCATTCCTCGATTCCAAGCTTTTTCAGCTTTTCCCAGGCAGCGATGTCATTCATCATATGCATGAGATAGTAGTCAATATATGAGGTGCGAAGACGCCGCAGATGCTCGTCAAAATACTTATCCAGCGCTTCCCTGGACCGGATCATGTAGTGGGGAAGCTTCGTCGCAATATAGACCTTCTCCCGAATCTTATGCTTTTCGAATATCTCACCGATCGTCTCCTCGCTGCCCGGATAGATATAAGCCGTGTCATAATAGTTTATTCCGGACTCATAGGCACGCATCAGCAGCTTTTCCGTTTCTTCCTTATCGATCCTGCCTCCTGTGCGCGGAAAACGCATGCAGCCAAATCCCAGGCATGACAGCTTGTTTCCATATTTATCCGTACGGTATTGCATCTTTCATCCTCCCTGTCAGCAAATATTTCTTACCTTTCCGATCGACACCGCCTGAAGAAGAAGCGCATGGAAATCAGTTCCTTCCTCCGCCTCATCCCGCATACATCCACTTACGACATAGCGGATGCTGCCATCCTGGCGTATCTCAACCGGATCATAGCTGTCCTCATATACGATGTCTCCTGACACTCTCCGGTCTCTGAGAATACCGCTGCACTCATCCAGGCAGCAGCCGGGGAAATTCACATTCCATACCTGATCCGGCCCGGGATCTGCATCAATCAGTTCATCCAGAACGGTTTCCAGATACGCATCCGTCACCTCATGACACGGAACATCCTGCTCCGACAGCGCGATTGCCCGGTATCCCAGAAAGGACGCTTCCATCGCTGCCCCAACCGTCGCCGAGTACTGGATATCCGTTGCGGAGTTATATCCATAATTAATTCCGGACAAAACCACATCAGGTAAAACGGGCATCACACCTTTGACTGCCAGCCTCACACAGTCCGCCGGTGTCCCGCTGCAGGAAAAGGCATGCACGCCCTCTGTCCCAAACGCAGCCGGCCGGATCTCCAGCGGTTGATCCAGCGTAATACTGTGAGACAGTGCGCTTCTTTGCGTGTCGGGAGCAATCACCCAGACCTCTCCATACCGAACCGCCGAGCGGGCCAGGCGTAATAGTCCGTCTGTATGAATACCGTCATCATTGGTTATCAGAATCGTTCGAGTCATTTCTCCTCCATTCCTGCAGCGACATTCATTGCTCTCATTATAACGGGTTTGAGAGGAGAAGGAAACCAAAACGTTTCAGGCAGCCATCCGCAGGCCGGGGCATACGTGTTACTATTCACGGCCCCTTCCCCACAGGGCTCAAGGGCGGCTGACAGTTGAAAATCGTCTGACTCTTCCTGTATAATGATCGTATCAACAGGCAGAACCGATCAGACAACCCGGAGACAGTCTGGAAGATCAGGACTGGCATCCGGGAAAAAAGAAGAATGCTTTAGCCGGTTTTTCCCGGATGCCGGGAGGCCGGGCGCAGGAAGGAGAATCTATTATGGCAGACGAAAATAAGATTATGGTCGACGGGCAGGAACTGAATGATGTCAGCGGTGGAGCCGCCAGTTCGGGATTCTATATGACGGTCGGTGATTGCGGCGGCGGATATCTGGCACTCAGGCCGGAACCCACGTGGGATCAGTACCATGAACTTGCACAGCTCTATCCGGGCTACACGGTTTTCACTTATGGCGCTACGACCAATGGAACCGGATATAAGGGGATTCCCTGCAGCTATACCTACGTATGCTTCAACAACATGTGGGGCTGGGTCAACAGCGCATACGTAAAATAAAAGGGATCGAAGTCAAAGGGATTCAAAGAAAAAGAATAAGAAAAAGAATAAGGAAAAGAATAAAGATAAGAAACTTCAGGTTTTAACCGATGGCCCTCCGGAGCAGATTCCGGAGGGCCGTTTTCTCACGTTTCCCGCTATTCCGTTTCCCTCTATTCCGTTTCAGACAGGGATTCATACATGGCTGGCCTTCAGCTCCTGCTTCCTTTCATACATCAGCCTGTCTGCACGATCGAAAACAGCAAGGACATTCTGATCCTCCGGCAGGCGCTCCGCCATCCCGGTCGCGATCACAGCGCGTCCGTTACGGGCATTTTCCTCGATCTGAGTATTCAGCCTCTCCAGAAGAACAGATCTGTTTCTGTAATCCACACCCTGAAGAACCGCAGCAAACTCATCACCGCCAACCCGGTAAACAGGGCTGTGCTCATAGATCTCACACAAAACGGCAGCTGCTTCCTTCAGATATTCATCCCCTGCAGCATGGCCGAAGGTATCATTGATCCTCTTCAGTCCATTCAGATCGCCGATTACGACAGCAAAGCTGACATCATCGCCGGACAGAATCATCTGATCCAGTTCCTTCACTTTTTCTGTATAAGCATACTTGCTCTGGACGCCGGTCAGCGGATCCTTATTCGCGATCCCTTTCATGACGCCCAGCTCGCTCTCGCTCCTTCTGGCCCGCTCCCGGGAAGCCTTGCTGTGCTCCTTCTCCTTCTCCAGCAGGATTCTGGATTCCCTGCGTGACTCCAGGAGCAGAGCCAGAAAATAGAGCGTCAGCGCCAGACCGGAGATAATGAACTGGATCGTGGTACGTCTGATCAGCTCATCACTGATCCCCCTGACCTGATCCTGAATCAGTCTTTCTGAGATCAGAACCGTCATCATCCAGCCCGTATCACGAATCGGCGTATAATACATAATATGCTTGTCTGCGTCGAAAGAGATCTCGATGAAGCCCTGCATCCCATTGCGGAAATTCTCATTCAGTACCGTCCACTCGTCCTCCGGAATGACTTCCTTCGCAATTTCCAGCAGGTTCTGGCCTTTCCCGACCGGACCAAAGTCCAGATGCGTCAGATTCTCGCCATTGCGATAATACATACCGAACCATGTTTCATTCTGATCGTTATCAAAAGCAAGCATCTCCGCAAGCTCCTCGATATCGGTCTGCACAAAGCAGGCCTTCAGCTCTCTGTCCATAAAGGTAAGGCCTGAAAGCGGGATCACGATACAGATCTTCTTTGTGCCTCCATACTGATGAACCGTGCTGATGACAGGGCCGGATCTGGAAAGATCCATGGAGAGGAAATCATACCTGCTCCCTCCCATGTAAGTGGCATATCTGCAGTAAACAACATCCGCTTCATCCACCACCGCAAACAGATCCAGGTCGTACAGTGTCTCGATCTTACCGATAAAGGAACGAAGGCTCGCTTCCGAAGCCAGATCATCCTCCGTGACCGCATTCATGGCCCTTTGCATCTGCTCTATGTTGGTATCAATCATGCTTGATACCACCTGGGATCTGCGGCCGGCAAGCTCCTGCAGGTAGAAATCACTTAATCTGTCCACAGCCTGTTCGGTGGAAACAGCTGCCCCTCCGGTCACCCAAAGAGCCAGGCCGGCTAAAAGAATCGCGAGCAGCAGCGCGCCGATTACAGCTGTTAATTGAATGGAACGTTTCATAAGACAGTTTCCTACCGGACTTCTCCGTAAAGTATTTCCAGCATCTTTCCGGCTTCATCCTGATAGATCAGAGTTGTGTCTTCTTCTGTCTTCTCCGGATAAAGATCTCCGGGCTGCACTCCATCCGCAATCCTGACCGCAACCTGGATGGTGTCGAACCCGATGGAAAAGCAGTCCTGAACCCCAAGACAATAGATCTTCCCATCCCGTACATATTGAAGCGCTTCCTGGTCGTGATCCATCCCCACGACTACAACATCGTTCCGGTTCATATCTGTAAGCGCTCTTACCGCCCCGACAGGATTGCTCATATTACAGCATACAATTCCGGCCAGATCATCGAATCGCTTCAGGAACTTCTCCGTCATCTTATAGGCTCTGTCGACGGAATCCTGATCATATCCGACATCCACGATTTTCATATCTTCATATTTCGCGATGACAGCTCTCGCTCCCTGCGCCCTCTCTTCATGGCACGGGGCTCCCTGCGTTCCGATCAGGACAGCAATCTTCCCCTGATAGCCCAGCTTTTCGCACAGAGCCTCCGTGATTCTGGCGCCATCCTCATAGTTGTGGGTATTCCCGACATACGCGATCCGTTTGCATCCCTCCGCCGCGTCGGAACTGGAGAAGGTCATAACCTTATGCCCCTCGTCCGAAAGCTCATCCAGGATCATTGAGATGCTCTCATCCGCAACGTCTACACCGATCACATCGTAATCGCCGTTTTCCCCCTGCCGGAGAAAACGCTCCTGGGCAAATACGGACGCTGCCTTCGGCGCCAGATATTCATATGTCACAGTGATCCCTCTGGCCAGATACTGCCTCTGCGCCTCCTCGATCCCCAGGGCAACGGCATCCCACCACGCATGCACATTTTTATACGTGAAAAAAAAGTTATAATGATTCTTCTTCGGCTGATAGGAATCCAGAACACGTTCAAAATTCACGGCAAAGCTCTGCGCCTTTGAAGCATCCGCCCCATCAGCATCTGAAACCGCCCCATCAGCAGCCGGAGCCGTTTCATCGGCAGCCGAAGCCGCCTCATCGGCATCGCCCTGCAGCACTGATGCCGCCTTTACCGTCCGCGTATCCCGGGCATATCCATTCACGCTCAAAAACACAGCAGCTATGAGCAATGAAACCAGTTTGACATATCTGCGCACAGATGAAACCTCCTCCCTGCAGCCGCTTTTGCCGCAGATCCCCGGCTGACGGACGTCCTGCGGGTATCCCCCATCCGGCTCAGAAGCCGTACGGTTCCTTATGTTTTCATCGTCTTTCGTCACTACTCACGGTAACCGTCTTTCCAATCTCCAGAACCGTACGCTTTACCAGCCTGCAGAACTGTTCCCCTACCCGGTTTGCAGTCTCAAATACTTCCGCCTGGGTCAGTTTTTCGGAACTGAACCCTGCGGCAAGATTGGTGATGCATGAGATCCCGCAGATCCGCATGCCCATGTGATGAGCAGCAATCGCTTCAACCACAGTACTCATACCGCAGGCACTTGCCCCGGCCTGCTTCAGCATATGAATCTCGGCAGGAGTCTCAAAGGAAGGGCCGGACAGCTGCGCGTAGATCCCTTCCTTCAGATCGATTCCCTCTGTGGAGGCGGAATCCCGGATCAGCTGCTGAAGCGAGGAATCGTACACATTCGTCATATCCGGAAAACGGGGGCCGAACGATTCGATGTTCGATCCCCTCAATGGATTCGGAACAAAGCATCCGATGTGATCCGTGATCATCATCAGCGTTCCGGGATGAAACCCATCTCCGAATCCTCCTGCCGCGTTTGTCAGCAAAAGAACCTCTGCCCCCATCAGCTTCATAAGCCGCACAGGCATCACTACGTCATTGATATCATATCCTTCATAATAGTGCACCCGGCCCTGCATCAGCACCACGGGAACTTCTCCCAGGTACCCATACACAAACTGACCGGCATGACCCGGAGCCGTTGACGTTGGAAACCCATCCAGCTCCGAATAAGGAAGCGTTGCTTTTACATCCAGCTCCTGTGCGAATCCGCCAAGTCCCGATCCCAGAACGATCGCCACTGCAGGCTGAAAGCTGATTTTCTCCCGGAAAACCCCATAAGCCGCCATCAGTTTATCGTATCCCTGATTCATATTACTCTCTCCCGGATTCCATTCCTTCCACAGCCGGCATCCACTCGCTCGTATATACGAATAACCTTTCAGCGAGGGCCTTTT
>CAJOQO010000201.1 GCA_905236545.1 uncultured Lachnospiraceae bacterium | reverse complement strand
CGGCGCTGAATCATTATCTCCCGGATGATATTGCCGTGGTGCGCCTTGTCCGCGCTTCAGACCGTTTCCACGCAAGATATCTGACCTGCGCAAAGTGGTACCAGTACCGGATCAGGACGAATCCGGTCAGCGATGTGGTAAACCGGAGATTTCTGTGGCAGTACGGCCGCAGTCTTGATACCGGAAGAATGAGGGAGGGAGCCGGCCTGCTTGCCGGCCGTCACGATTTCGCGTCCTTCTGCGGACTTAAGATGAAAAAGAGCACGGTGCGGACCATATCAAAGATAGAGATTGAACAGCCGGATGAGGACACGATCCTCCTTAACTATTACGGAGACGGCTTTTTGAACCACATGGTACGCCTGATGACAGGTGAACTTGTGGAAGCCGGGGCGGGAAGGCTCCGGCCGGAGGAGATCGGCGGGATCCTGGCGGAATGCAGGAAGGGAGCTGCCTGCCATATGGCGCCGGCTTCGGGTCTTACGCTGATGCAGGTGCGGTATTGAATAAAAGGAAGATATACGTTATCACCGATTCGTGATATGATAAATCAGGATCGGTCATGATATTCCCTGAGCGTCCTTTGTAATCCGCTCAGGTTAATGTTTAACAGGCAGTGGTGATATACGCCTGAGAACCTGCAGATGAAAAACTGATACATCCGGTGTATTTTCTGCACCGTCTGTACAGAGGATCTGTCTGCAGCTCACGGGCGGAGCAGGCTGAGGTGAAGAATATGGCACAAAATACAGTGAATTATAAATGCCCTTCGTGCGGAGGGCCGCTCCATTTTGACTCTTCGCAGGGAAAACTGAAGTGTGATTACTGTCTTTCTGTATACACCCCCGATGAGATCGCCAAGATGTACGGGGATAAACCGGATAAGGATGTGGGAAAGCAGAAAATCGAATATGACCAGGCGTCCCAGGCGGAGGAGATGTCCAGAAAGGAAGACGCGATCAACGTTGGCGGGAAATGGGATTCCTCCACGATTCCCGCGGACTGGGGAGAGGATTCCGCGAACATGGTAGCCTATTCCTGCCCGAGCTGCGGCGGCGAGATCCTGGCGGAGGCGTCCACGGCCGCAACCTCCTGTCCGTACTGCGGCAACCCGACCATCATTCCGTCCCAGCTTTCGGGTTCGAAGAGACCCCAGTATATCATTCCGTTCAAGCTGGATCAGAACGCCGCCATGGAGGCTTATAAAAAGTACTGCAAGAAAAGACCGCTGCTTCCGAAGACCTTCTCCTCGAACAGTACTGTGGAGAAGCTGCGCGGAATCTATGTCCCGTTCTGGCTGTTTGACAGCCATGTCAGCGGAGACTATTCCTTCCTCGGTGAAACGTCAACCACGCATCGCGAGGGCGACTATCTCGTTACGAGGAGAAGCCAGTTTTCCATCAGACGATCCCTTGAGGTGGGCTATAACGGCATTCCCACGGATGCATCCCGGAATATGCCGGATGATCTGATGGACAGCCTGGAGCCGTATGATTATTCACAGATGCAGGAGTTTTCCACTTCCTATCTTCCGGGATACCTGGCCGACAGAGAGGATGTCTCCATCGAGGAAAGCTCCGACCGCGCGAAGAACCGGGCCGTGGAAAGCGCTCAGAATATTGCTTTTGTTGACGCGAGGAAGGGTCCGTATACCAGTGTCCTTCCCTACGGAAGCAATGTTTCGTTTGAGAAAGGGCAGGTTCACTATGCGCTCCTTCCGGTATACATTCTGAAGGTGGGCTGGAATGACAAGAACTATCTGTATGCCATGAACGGACAGACCGGTAAGTTTGTGGGAGATCTCCCGGTGGACAAGAAACGTTTCTTCGCTATGGGCGCCGGTTTGTCCGCAGTCCTGTGCATCGTGTTTTATCTGATCGTCCAGCTGATCCTGGGCGTCATTTGAGGAGGGGACGGTTATGAAGAAGACTGGAAGAAGCTCTGCGCTGTGGATCCTTGTGTTTGCCGTTTTGCTGACAGGCATGATGACGCTTGTGGTAAGTCCTGTATGGGCGGGGGAGCAGTCCTCTGCGAAGAGCAGCCCTGGCGCTCCGGTGGTATATGCCGTAACCTCCCGGGAGAAAACAGGTTCCGGCGCAGACGGGGAAAAGGAATGGAAGTATGACTATATCGCGCTGAATGACGACGGGACGGGCATATTTCTGTACAATGAGGCAGCGTTTTCCATCCGCTGGACACAGGACGGAGACGCATTTTCCTTTACGGATCATCTTGGCAACCAGTTTACCGGGACAAAGAACGGATCGACGATTGCCGGAGACTATGGGCAGTACCATTATGAATTCCAGGGGGGAGACTGGACGCTTCCTGTCTACACCCTGTCCCCCGGGAACTGGGGCAATGGCCTCGCGCCTGTTGTGGATCAGGCAGGGGTTCTGGACAAATATGATATGGAGGATCTGACGGAGAAGGCGCAGAAGCTGGCGGATCAGTATGATGTGGGTGTCTATATCGTTCTTCTGGATGTGCGGGATGATTTTACCTGGACCGGAAACATCGAGACACTCAGCGAAGAGATTCGGTCCGGATATTCGATCGGAATCGGTTCGACTGAGGCAAAAGAAAAACACGACAGGAAGCTGAGTGAAGACTGGAAGGATTCGATTCTGCTGACGGTTGCCTTCGACTGCAGGAAATATGATATCTGTGTGTCGGGCGACTATGCCACCTGGCTTTTTACCGATTACGGACGGGAAAAGATCCGCGACGGGTTTGTCGGGGAATTCCAGGAGGATGAGTGGGCGGATGGCCTGTACAATTTCCTGTGGCGTACCGAAAAGGCTCTGAAGGTTGGCGCGAAAGGGCATGCGATGAGCTTCCGGTACGATACGCCGGGGATTCTGATCTCGTATCTGGTTCCGGTTCTTCTGGCACTGATCTTTGGCTTCGGGATCACTTCGGTGTTCCGTGCGTCGATGCAGAATACCCAGAACGCTCAGAACGCGGCAGGCTATGTTGCCGGCAACGGGATTAACTTCACACGCAGGGAAGACCGTTATATCAGAACGATTGTTTCGAGAGTGTACAGCCCGAAGGAGAGCAAGAGCTCGGGCGGCGGAGGCGGGGGAGGATTCTCCTCCAGCGGAAGCTCTCATACGAGCGGTTCCTTCTGACAGAAGAACCATGAACAGGACACGGCACCGGGAGAACTCCTGTTATCAGGAAGGAGACAAAGCATGGCGTCCCGAACGATGCCGGTAAGCAGGGTTTCTGAAAAGCGCTTTCAGGGAGACGACCTATGATGTCCCACAGGATGTCAGTAAGTCGGGCATCTGCAGCAAAAGTGGCTGCAGGGAGAAGGAGAGGAGAACCAGTATGATCAGACATGAGCAGACACAGTACAGGGAGCATATGCGGGACGGAAGAGGAACCGTTACGATTCATGAGATTCTGACAAAGGAAGAGCTGGACGGACATGGAAGGCTGTATGCCAGGATGGTTCTGCCGCCCGGAGCAAGCATCGGATGGCATGTACACGAGGGTGAGACGGAGCCTTTCTACATTCTGAAGGGAGAGGCGACTTTCCTTGGGAATGACCGGATTCCGGAAAAGGCTCATCCGGGAGATGTATGTCTGATCGAACCCGGCGAGGGACATTCGATTGAAAACAATACAGACTCCGATGTCGAACTTATGGCGCTGATCTATCATAAGGCAGGGAAATAAAGCGTTCCCCGGAAACAGCCCGGAGCACTGCACGTTGTCCGAATATTGCAACAGAATCTGGCAGATGCTATACTGATTTGTGCCGCTTTAAAACTTCGTCGTGCAGAGTATCATTATATACAGGATGTGGGAGGTTGTCTGACCATGAAGAAAGTTGAAGATTATGTAAGAACGATTCCGAATTTTCCGGAGCCTGGTATTATGTTCCGTGATGTTACCAGCGTGCTTGGCGATGCGGATGGACTGGAGCTTGCGATCAATGAGATGCAGAAGCTGATCGGCAATCCGGATGATGTTGATGTGATTGTCGGTCTGGAATCGCGCGGGTTTATATTCGGCATGCCGCTGGCCTACAACCTGCACAAGCCATTCGTACTTGTCCGCAAGAAGGGAAAGCTTCCGTGCGAAACCATCGAGCAGACCTATGACCTTGAGTATGGAAGCGCGACGATCGAGATGCATAAGGATTCGATCAGACCGGGCCAGAGGGTGGTTGTGGTAGACGACCTGATCGCGACAGGCGGGACGGTTGCCGCAGCGGTAAAGCTGATCGAGAAGCTGGGCGGCACTGTGGAGAAATGTGTTTTCCTGATGGAGCTTGCCGGGCTGAACGGAAGAAAGAAGCTTGAGGGATATGACGTTGAAACGGTGATTTCCTATGAGGGGAAATAAAACGTAAAGCAGGTTTTGTATGGCAGAGGAAGTGATGGCAGCCCAGGATGCCGGGACCAAACTGAATAGAGATGCCAGTGTTCCGGATGTCCGGGGGGACAGCCGGAAGCTTTCTGACGCGGAGCGAATCCAGATTAAGAGAGCGGATGCCTCCGCGAAGACCATGCAGGACTTCACAAGCCCGGAAGAACTGTACGGGGAGCTTGTGGCAGGGATCCGGAAGTATCATCCGTCCGATGATATCTCCATGGTCGAAAGAGCTTACCGGATCGCCGAAGATGCCCATAATGGCCAGAAGAGAAAGTCCGGCGAGCCTTATATCATTCATCCCCTGTGTGTTGCGATCATTCTTGCCGACCTGGAACTGGATAAGGAGACGATCGTGGCAGGCCTGCTGCATGATGTCGTGGAAGACACGATCATGACAGAGGAGGAGATCCGTGACCAGTTCGGCCCTGAAGTCGCTCTTCTGGTAGACGGAGTCACCAAACTTGGAAGACTGAACTATTCTTCCGATAAACTGGATACGCAGGCAGAAAATCTCCGGAAGATGTTTCTTGCCATGGCGAAAGACATCCGCGTCATCATGATCAAGCTTGCGGACCGGCTGCACAATATGAGAACGCTTCAGTATATGCGGCCGGAGAAGCAGAAGGAAAAGGCGAGGGAGACGCGGGAGATCTACGCCCCGATCGCGCAGAGGCTTGGTATCAGCAAGATCAAGGTGGAGCTGGACGATCTGTCGCTGAAGTATCTCGAGCCGGAGGTATACTATGATCTCGTGGAAAAGGTTGCCCTGAAGAAAGGGGAGAGACAGTCCTTTATCGAAGAGATCGTGCGCAACGTCGAGGTTCATATCAGCAAGGCCGGGATCCATGCAGAGATCTACGGCCGGGCCAAGCACCTGTTCTCCATCTATAAGAAGATGGTGAATCAGGGCAAGACGATCGACCAGATCTATGATCTGTTTGCCGTGAGAATCATTGTCGATTCGGTAAGAGACTGCTATGCGGCCCTTGGCGTCATCCATGAGATGTATAAGCCTGTGCCGGGGCGGTTCAAGGACTATATCGCGATGCCGAAGCAGAACATGTACCAGTCTCTGCATACAACATTGATCGGGCCCGGCGGCACGCCGTTTGAGATTCAGATCCGGACCTTTGAGATGCACCGTGTGGCGGAATATGGTATCGCGGCACACTGGAAATACAAAGAAACCTCGGACGGGAAGAAGGTCAGCACACAGAAGCAGGAGGAGGCGAAGCTCACATGGCTGCGCCAGATTCTGGAGTGGCAGCAGGAATCGGACAACAAGGAATTCCTTTCCCTGCTCAAGAGTGATCTGAACCTGTTTAACGACAGCGTTTACTGTTTCACTCCCTCAGGAGATGTTAAGACGCTTCCGAACGGATCCACGCCGATCGACTTTGCCTACAGTATCCATTCAGCCGTGGGAAACAATATGGTCGGCGCGCGTGTGAATGGCAGGCTGGTAACGATCGATTATCAGATCCAGAACGGTGACCGGATCGAGATCATCACGAGCCAGAACTCAAAGGGCCCCAGCGCGGACTGGCTGAAAATCGTACGCAGTACGCAGGCAAAAAACAAGATCAATCAGTGGTTCAAGCACGAACGAAAGGAAGACAACATCGTTCGGGGGAAAGAGCTTCTCTCTGCTTTTTGCAAGACGAAGAACCTGAATCTTCCGGATCTTCTGAAGAGTGAGTATACCGAGGCTGTCACAAAGAAATATGGCTTCAGGGACTGGGACAGCGTCCTTGCGGCAATCGGACACGGAGGCCTGAAAGAAGGCCAGATCGTCAACAAGCTGCAGGATGCCTTTGCCAAGGATCATGCCAGATCATTGACAGATGAAGACATCCTCAGCCACAGCCAGAAAGAGGAACACCAGAAGATTACCCGTTCCCGTACGGGAATCATCGTACATGGGATAGAAGACGTTTCGGTCCGGCTGTCCAAATGCTGCAGCCCGGTTCCCGGGGATGAGATCGTCGGTTTCATTACCAGGGGAAGAGGCGTTACGGTACACAGAAAAGACTGTGAGAATATCACAGGGCTGCCCGAGGAAGAGAGAGCGAGGCTCATCGATGTCGAGTGGTCGAAGAATCTGCTGAAGGAAGACGGAGCGGGCGGAAAACTGTATGACGCGGAGATCCGGATCTTCGCGCACAACCGCACCGGACTGCTGGTTGACATCACCAGGATCTTTACCGAGCGGCATATCGATGTGAGGAGCGTTTCGTCGCGTATGAGCAGGACCGGTACGGTTACGATCTCCTATGAGTTCCAGGTTCCGGGAAGGGATGCGCTCGGCGATCTGGTCGGCAAGATCCGGCAGGTGGAGAGCGTCATTGATATCAGAAGAACAGCGGGGTAAAACCAGAAGAACAGCGGGGGAAAAGAGGATGGCAAATATCAGGGTTCTGTGTCTGGAACTCGGAATTCTTCCGACCAACACCTATCTTGTCTGGAATGAGGACACGAAAGAGTGTCTCGTGATTGATCCGTCGGACGGACCGGAACAGATTATCAGCTGTATCAGGGAGCAAGGACTCGTGCCGAAGGCGATCCTGATCACGCATGGGCACGATGACCATTTCGGCGCTGTGAATGACCTGAAACGGGAGTATGGCATTCTGACCTGGCTCATGAAAGAGGAGGAGGAAACGGTGATTTCCATCCATTATAACCTCTCCTCTTCCATGGGCGGGCCAAGAGTGATCGAGGGAGATCTGTTCTTCCTCGACCGGCAGAGTGTTTCTTTTCTCGGGACAGGGATGACGGCTTTGCTGACGCCCGGGCACACGCCGGGCGGGGGATGCTACTGGTTTCCGGAGGAGAAGATTGTTTTTACGGGAGACACACTGTTTCAGGGATCGGTCGGAAGAAGCGACTTCCCCGGCGGAAATGGCCCTCAGCTGATCCGTTCCATCGAGGAGAAGCTGATGCCCCTCCCGGATGATACAAGGGTTTTCCCCGGACATGGTCCGTCGACGACCATCGGATATGAAAGAAAGTACAATCCGTTTCTGCAGCAGGGCCCTGGGGAAACGCTGATATAATCAGTGTTTCCTCAGGATCTGTTTCAGATCAGGAAGATTCGCTTTCCGTTGACGGTTGCCGGGCAGCTCAGGCTGTCCGGTTTTTATGAGAGAAGGATAAGCCCATATGAGTCAGCCGCGGCAGATCTCCATCATTTTGAATGACAGAAGCTATGAATACGATGTTTACACCCTGGTGATCGCATTTTTCCAGGGAGTGCGGACACAGGTGTTTGATCCGGGAAGCGAGCTTCCCTCTCTGACAGACCTGACCGTCAGGGTTATGATCGAACCCGGACGGATCCTGCTGACAGCAGGGAACCTGGAGCGCTCTGAGCTTCTGGCGGATGCCGCGGACAGGAGCGAGGTTAAGAACCGGATGAAGCGGAATCTGTACGAGATGCTCCGGGAACTGTGCGGGTATGATCTTCCGTGGGGCAGCCTGACGGGGATCCGTCCGGTCAAGCTTGCCATGGAGTTTATGGATCAGGCTCCGGGCCTTGCGGAAAAGAGGATGGAGGAGCGGTATCATGTCAGTCCTTCAAAGGCGGCTCTTTCCGTGCGGATCGCGCGCAGAGAGCGGATGATCCTGGACGGAATCGACACAAAGAACGGTTACAGCCTCTATATCGGGATCCCTTTCTGCCCGAGTATCTGCCTTTACTGCTCCTTTTCCTCGAGTCCCCTGCGGCTGTGGGAGAAACAGGTGGACGCATACCTGGACGCGCTGACGCTGGAGATGCGCTCGTGCAGGGAGTGCTTTTCTCCGAGACAGCTCCATACGGTTTATATCGGGGGAGGTACTCCGACGACGCTGAATCCGGGGCAGCTGGAGCGGCTTTTGGGAGAGGTGGAGTCCTGCTTTGATCTGACCGGTGTGATGGAATACACGGTGGAGGCCGGAAGGCCGGACAGCATCACCAGGGAAAAGCTGGAGGTTCTGAGACGCCATCCGGTAACCCGGATCAGCGTGAATCCCCAGACGATGAACCAGAAGACGCTGGATCTGATCGGGCGCGGCCACACGGTGGAGGATACGGTTCGTTCCTATGAGCTGGCGAGATCGCTCGGATTCGACAATATCAATATGGATCTGATCGTAGGGCTTCCCGGGGAAGGGCCGGATGAGATCGCGTACACCATGGACCGGATCGAAGCCCTGGATCCGGACGCGGTGACGGTGCATGCGCTTGCGCTCAAGCGCGCGGCCAGGCTTGCACTTCACATGGAGGAATACGAGAAGATCTCTTTTCAGGCTTCCGACCGGATCATGGAACGCTGTGAGAAGGGATGCGAGAAGCTGGGGATGAATCCCTATTACCTCTACCGTCAGAAGAATATGGCCGGAAATTATGAGAATGTCGGTTACGCGAAGCCTGGGAAAGAGGGGATCTATAACATCTTGATAATGGAGGAGGTTGAGTGTATACTTGCCCTTGGCGCATCCGGTTCAACGAAGATCGTGTATGAGGACGGCCGGATCGAACGGATCGAGAATGTAAAAGACATCCGGAATTATCTGGACCGGATCGATGAGATGATAAAAAGGAAGGAAGCTGGAATATGGCTGAATCGATGAAGGGACTGCACCGCAGTGTAAGGTGCGGTGAGGTGACCGGTGACATGATCGGGAAGACGCTGACCCTGATGGGCTGGACGCAGAAAAGAAGGAATCTTGGCTCCCTGATCTTTGTGGATCTGAGAGACCGGTCCGGCATCATGCAGATTCTGTTTGACGAGACGAAGATCGGCGCGGAAGGAATGGCCAGGGCCGGAAGCATCCGCAGCGAATACGTTCTTGCGGTAACAGGCGTTGTGCAGAAAAGGGGCGGAGCGGTCAACGAGAAGCTGAAAACCGGCACGATGGAGCTGTGCGCGACCTCCCTCAGGATCCTGTCCGAATCCGAGACTCCGCCTTTCCCGGTAGAGGAGAACAGCCAGACGAAGGAAGAGCTTCGCCTGAAAAACCGGACACTGGATCTGAGACGCCCGGACATTCAGAGAAACCTGATGGTGAAGAGCCGTGTCGCCCAGCTGTCAAGGGAGTTTATGGCGAAGGAAGGCTTTCTTGAGATCGAGACCCCGATGCTTGGAAAGAGCACGCCGGAGGGCGCGCGGGATTACCTTGTGCCGAGCCGGATCTATCCGGGATCCTTCTTTGCGCTTCCCCAGTCCCCGCAGCTTTATAAGCAGCTGCTTATGGTGGCGGGGTATGACCGTTATTTCCAGCTGGCCAGGTGCTTCCGCGATGAAGACCTGCGTGCCGACCGCCAGCCCGAATTCACCCAGATGGATATGGAGCTGAGTTTTGTGGATATCGACGATGTGATCGATGTCAATGAGCGTCTGCTTCAGTTCCTTTGGAAAGAGGTGCTTGACGTAGAGATTCCGGTTCCGTTCCCGCGCATGAAGTGGATCGATGCCATGAACCGTTATGGATCGGACAAGCCTGACCTGAGATTCGGGATGGAGCTGACAGATCTTTCGGAAGTGGTGAAGGACTGCGGGTTTGGCGTTTTTTCCGACTGTGTCAGAAACGGGGGATATGTGCGGTGCATTACCGTGAAGGGACAGGCGGAGATGCCGCGCAAGAAGATCGACGCCCTTACGGAATTCGTCAGGGGCTACGGCATGAAAGGCCTGGCTTACATCCAGCTGAAGGAAGGCGGGACAAAATGCTCCTTCGCGAAATTTATGCAGCCGGAGGAGATCGACGCGATTGTCGCTGCCGCCGGCGGAGAGCCGGGTGACCTGATTCTGATCGGCGCGGACCGGTTCAAGCTGGTCTCCGAGACCATGGGTGCGCTTCGGTGCCACCTTGCCAGACAGCTGGATCTGATCGACAGATCCCGGTTTGAGTTTCTGTGGATCGTTGAATTCCCGCAGTTTGAATGGAGCGAGGAGGAGAATCGCTTCCAGGCGATGCACCATCCCTTTACGATGCCGATGGAGGAGGATCTGCAGTGGCTGGATCCGGCCGCCGATCTGTCAAAGGTGCGGGCGAAGGCTTACGACATCGTTTTAAACGGTGCGGAGATTGGCGGAGGCTCGGTCCGGATCCATCAGTCCGACGTCCAGGAAAAGATGTTTGAATGTCTTGGATTCACGAAGGAGCAGGCCGCGGATCAGTTCAGCTTCCTTCTGAATGCATTCCGTTATGGCGTGCCGCCGCATGCGGGCCTTGCCTATGGCCTTGACAGGGTCGTCATGATGATGCTCGGGCTGGATTCCATCCGGGACGTGATCGCGTTCCCGAAGGTCAAGGATTCTTCCGACCTCATGACGCAGGCGCCGGGGCAGGTCGCCAGGAAGCAGCTGGATGAACTGGGGATCCTGATCCGGAAGGAGGAACAGCATCCGGAAGAAGCGATTCGTGAAGCGGATGACTGATTTTTTACAAATAATTAAGCAAAAACCTCCGCGTTTCAACCGGAGGTTTTCTGATTCTGTGTTATCATAAGGTAGAAACACGGTTTTTACACATAATGCGGTTAAGATGATACCGGGCCTGACCGTTTTATATGGCATTTCGTATCTATACTGCAGAGGATCAACAGAAACGATAGAGGGAGCATCTTAAACCTATGAGGAGAGCAGTCACGATATTCCTGGTCATTGCGATTCTGAGCGGCGGTTTTTATTTCTGCCTGCAGAAGGGATACATTGACCGGTG
>CAJOQO010000200.1 GCA_905236545.1 uncultured Lachnospiraceae bacterium | reverse complement strand
TGACTTTTCCTTATCCTTGTTCCTTACTGTTTTAAAGGTCAGTTCCTTAAGAATGACTTCAGCACTCCATCGCTCAGAACGCTTCGCTCCCTTCGGGGAGTGCTGACTTTATTTCAGAATCTTCAAGGTTGTTTCACTGTTCAGTTATCAAAGAACTCTTTTTTGTCTTTCCGCTTTCTTGCGGCGACTTGCTTACTCTATCACCTTAAGAACCCTTTGTCAACACCAAATTACAAAAAAACTTAAAAAAATTTTTTCACATTTTTCGCGTATTCCCCCTGTGTTTTTCTGCCTCTCTGAGCGGCGCAAGAAAACGGGATGGCCGCATATGCCGGTTGTATCTCTCCCTTACGCAGAAGATATGCAGTTTCCTTTTCGCTCTCGTCATCCCGACATAGAAGAGCCTTCTCTCTTCTTCGATCTCCGCCTCCATCGACGCCCTGTGATAAGGGATCATTCCTTCATTGACGTTCAGAAGAAACACCTCTGTGAATTCCAGTCCCTTTGCGCTGTGCAGCGTTGCCAGGGTCACGCAGTGTCTGTTCTGTTTCTGTTCTTTCGAGAGTGCCTCCAGCTTTTCTTTGCTTTCCTGTATTTTTTCCAGCCACTCCCTGCATGTCCCGCATCCTCTGCTGCTGTCCTGGATCTCATCCGCCAGCTCCATCAGCTCTCCCGCATCCAGTTTCCGCTTCGCCGCATAATCCCGGATATACGAGTCATATCTGCCCGACTTCCGGATATAATTGATCGCTGCATATGGTTTCATATGTTCTGTCTGTGTCAGAAGCGCCTCAAGAGACTCCAGATAAGGCCCCATCCATTCCCTGTCCTGGTAAAACGCCTTCAGTCCCGCCATGGAGATCTGTTTGCTGTAGGCTGACTGCCTGGTAATATAGCGGTTCGGGCGATTGCAGACTCTCAGAAAGTCCTTTCGGTTCATCGCATCTGCTCTGAGAGAAAGATAGGCGATCAGATCCTGCGCGATCCAATGATCCCACAAAGCAGGAGCCGTGTCTTTCATCAGGCAGGGGATCTGAAACTCCGACAGTCTCAGATAAGGCTCCCTTGCCTCGGAATTGGTCCGTGTCAGAACCGCGATGCTGGACGGATCAAGCCCCTCCGAAAGACTCTTCCTGATCGATCGTACCAGACAGAGCATCTCCGTCTGCATGTCGGCGCACTCCATGTACTCGATCGGCTCATCTTCCTTCGTCATACTGTGAAGCGCTTTTGGATAACGTTTTTTGTTTTCCGCTATCACCCTGGAAGAGGCTGTGACGATCGCCGGGGTCGAACGGTAGTTTTCTTCCAGCTGAATGATCCTCGCATCCGGATAGTCCTGGGGAAATCCCAGCATGATCTCCGGGCGGCTCCCGCGGAATGCGTAGATCGACTGATCATCATCTCCCACGATAAACAGATTATTCCGGGGACCTGCCAGCTGACGGACAACACGATACTGAAGCGTATTGATATCCTGAAACTCATCCACAAGAATATAGCGGAACCGGTCCTGCCACGATCTGAGAATGTCCGGTCTGTTGTGAAACAGATCCGCTGTATAGACGCACATATCATCAAAATCAATCTTGCCAAGCGCTTCCAGACGTTTCCTGTACCCGGAATAGACAGCGCGGAATGCCTCCTCCGGCGTGCTGGAGGAATAGTAATACGCAACCGGTATTCGTCCGGCCTTCACTTTGGAGATCTCGGCGAGCGCGTCATGTGCCCATTCCTTCAGGTCACCGGATTCCAGGTTTAAAGATCCCGCCAGCTCCATAATGATCCGGTATCTCTCCTCGTCACGAAGGATACTGTCGGCGGTATATCCATATGCATGTTTCAGAATCTGGAAGAAAACGGCATGAAATGTGCCGAATGTGACAGGAAGGGCAGCACCTTCCGTGAGAATGCGGAAGCGGTCACGCATCTCATTTGCCGCTGCCCTCGTGAAAGTGATCACAAGAATATGTTCCGGGCGGATCCCGCTCCCGATCAGCGCCTGTACCCGGCCGGTGATGACCGTCGTTTTCCCGGAGCCCGGACCGGCCAGCACCATGGCAGGTCCGTCCATATGACGGACCGCCGTCAGCTGCTTCTTACTGAGCATCCGTCAGCCTGCGGATCCCTTCCCGGATACGGGCGAGAGATTCTTCTTTCCCCAGCACTTCCATAATCTCAGTGGCACCGGCCGGAGTGACGGACTTCCCTGAGACCGCGATCCTTACCGGCCAGATCGTGAATCCGGCTTTGACGCCTTCCCGGGCGGAATAGTCCTTCAATACCTCATAGAGCGCGTCATTGCTCCATTCCGGCTGCTCTTCCAGCTCCGGCAGAAGAGCGCGCAGCACCTGAAGGGATTTCTCAGGAGTAACCTTCCATTTTTTGTTCTGATAGAGCGAAACCTCATATTCCGGAAGCGCTTCGAAAAAATCAACCATACTGTCGATATCCGGGAACACCTCGATCCTCGTCTTAACCATCCCGGCGATCTTATTGATATCAATGTCCTTCGAGATTGTTTTTCTGATCTGCGGAATTGCACGCGCG
>CAJOQO010000199.1 GCA_905236545.1 uncultured Lachnospiraceae bacterium | reverse complement strand
TCCGTCCCTTGAAAATGCCGTCTCAGTCCCTCCCGGATCACCTGCCGTTTTCTCTCAAGTCCTTCCTCCGTAAGGCCCGCGCCTCTTCCGACCACGCCTGCCGGATCGATGCCCGTAAGCGCGCAAAGAAGCGCCGTGCTCGTTGTGGTATTGCCGATGCCCATCTCCCCCGTCGCGATCAGATCATATCCCTGCCCGGCGCAATACGCCGCAAGATCCATCCCGGCCTGAATCCCGCTCAGACATGCTTCTGCAGTCATCGCCGGTTCTTTTAAAAAGTCTCCCGTACCATTTGCGATCTTTCTGTCAAGCACGCCCTCCGGCACGGCGTCGGCATGCATCCCCACGTCGACAGTCAGGATATCAAGCCCATAGCCTTCCGCCATCGCGCAGACAGCACTTTTTCCTTTCCCCAGCAAAGCGGCCACATCAAAGGTCACGGCCTGCCCGCTCTGGGAAATGCCTTCCGCCACAATCCCGTTATCGGCGCACAAAACGACCAGAACCTTCTTCGCGATCTCCGGGCAAACCGTGCCGCGGGCAGAAGCGATGCGGCAGATGAGTTTCTCCAGCTCTCCGAGACCGTCGACAGGCTTTGCGATTGCGTCCCAGCGTTCTTTCGCCTCCGCATAGATCAGGGGATCCGCCTGTCTTATCTTCCATTTTCTCAATTCGTCAATCGTCATCTTCAAACCCCATGACCGCACGGATATATTTCATGTCAAGACATGAGCGCAGCTTCGATGCCAGAAGGTCATACTGACTCTCCTTAAAGGCCGCATAGTCCTCCAGCTCCGCTGTCCTGATCTCCTTCCCCCGCTCTTTGGCGATCGCGAGGATCGTGGTTTCCGCAATCTCTCTTTTGTCGAAGATACCATGGATATAGCATCCGTAGATCTGCTCTTTACAGTACCCTGTTTTTCCGGATGTGAATTCCATCACGTCCTCATACGGTGTCGTCCGCCCCATATGGATCTCATAGCCCTCCGCCGGAAGGCCTTTCAGCGCATGCAGGATCCCGCCTGCATTCGCGATTCTGCCTGTATAGGCCCTCCGGATCTTTTCCGTTCCGAGAACCGTATCCACGGGAAGCAGGCTCAGTCCCGCCTCTTCCCCGCCGCATTCGGTATGCGCAGGATCAAGGATCCGTCTTCCGAGCATCTGGTAGCCTCCGCAGATTCCGAAGATCACTTTCCCTTTTTTCGCTTCCTTCCTGACCGTGTCCGCAAGACAGACCTCCTTCATCCAACGGAGATCTTCGATCGTATTCTTGCTCCCCGGAAGCACGATCAGATCCGGATCCTTCACTTCCTCCGGCGAAGTCACAAAGCGGACGGATACCTCTCCGATCTGCTCAAATGGATTGAGATCCGTAAAGTTCGATATATGCGGAAAGCGGATGACCGCGATATTAAAGGACTTGATCCGGGTGTTTTTAAAACGGTCTGACAGCGAGTCCTCATCATCAAAGCGGAGGGGGAGATGCGGAATCACGCCGACAACCTTCGTATGGCCCCGCTCCTCCAGAATCCGGACGCCATTTTCAAAGAGTGTTTCATCTCCACGGAACTTATTGACCAGAAGTCCCTTCACGCGCTTTCGCTCGTCCGCCTCAAGCAGATCCAGTGTCCCGAGAAGCTGGGCGAAGATGCCGCCGCGATCGATGTCGCCCACGAGAAGCACCGGCGCGTCAAGCATTTCCGCCAGCCCCATATTCACGATGTCATCTTTTTTCAGATTCAGCTCCACAGGAGAGCCGGCACCTTCCACGATGATGACGTCCGCGATCCGGCAAAGGCGCTCATAGGCGGCAAGAATCGTCTCTTTGTAGCCGGCCTTGCGCCGGAAATACTCGGAAGCGCTCATATTGCCGACCACTTCTCCTCTGATGATGAGCTGCGAGCCCCTGTCATCCGTTGGCTTTAAGAGGATCGGATTCATCTCAGCCAAAGGCTTTATTCCGGCGCACTCCGCCTGCATCACCTGCGCTCTTCCCATCTCCAGGCCTTCCTCCGTCACACAGGAATTCAGGGCCATATTCTGGGATTTGAAGGGAGCCACCCGATAGCCGTCCCCGGCAAAGATCCGGCACAGCCCGGCCGTGATCAGGCTCTTGCCGGCTCCGGACATCGTTCCCTGAATCATGAGCACTTTTGGACGGCGTTCTTTGCTTCTCTCAGGGATGATCCGGCGGCTGCTTTCTTCTTTCACGGGATCAAACCAGAACTTTCCGCCCAGAATGCCCGCATCCATGCCTTCGATCCGGTACAATTTTCTGATAAAATCCTCCCGGAAGATCTCCTCCGGCGGACCTGCTTTTAAGATCCTGCCCTCCCCAAGCGCAACCACATGATCGGAGATCCGCATGGCGATCTCCAGCTCATGGATGGACATCAGCACGGCGATGTTTTTTTCCCTGACAAGAGAAACAACCTTCTCGAGAATATTCAGCTTGTGGCGGATATCCAAAAAGGAAGTCGGTTCATCCAGTACCAGGATCTCCGGCTCCTGACAGACAGCGCGCGCCAGCATCACGCGCTGCCTCTGTCCATCACTGAGATTCTGGAAAAAGCGGGACGCAAGATCCGTCACTTCTGCCCACGCCATGGCTTCCCGGACCACCTCGCGGTCATGTCCGGAAAGCACGCCGAACCTCCCTGTGTAAGGATAGCGCCCGAGCTCCACAACCTCCCTGCACGTCATGAGCTCCGGTCTCACCCTGTCTGTCATGACGACGGACATCTTTTCAGCGGTCTCGTCCGGCTTCAAAGAAGACAAATCCACGCCGTCCAGAAAGACCAGTCCGCCTCTTTTCTTAAGTGCTCCGGTCAGCGTCATCAGAAGCGTCGTCTTCCCGCAGCCATTGGGGCCGATGAGCGTCACAAGCCTTCCCGGTCTGACCTCCATCGTGATATCCCTGACCAGATCCGTATCGTACCCGATCTTTAACTGGCGTGTGCTTAAGCCATTTTCTCCGCTCATGCTTTTATCCTCTTTCCTTCATGCTTTCACACGCTTTCGGCTCCGTCCGATCAGCATCAGAATGACGACCGGCACCAGAAGAACGGCTGTGACGGAACTGATGCTGACCTCTGTCGGTGCAAATACAGTTCTTGCGATTACGTCGCACAAAAGCGTGACCAGCGCGCCTCCCAGGAATCCCGCGGGGATCATGATGTGCGGCGCATCTGTCTTTAAGAGGGATCTCACAAGATGTGGAATGGCGATTCCCACGAAGGAAATCGGACCCGCAAATGCCGTCACGCAGGCAGCAAGCAGACAGGATACAAGAATCAGCATCACGCGCAGAAGGATGACGTTGACGCCTGCGCTTCTCGCATAAACTTCTCCGAGCCGGTAAGCGCTCATGGGTTTGACCAGAAAGCCTGAGATCAGAAGGCAGAACAGAACGATCACAAGAATCACCCGCAGCTCATCCCATTTCACGCCGGAAAGGCTTCCCATGGACCAGTTGTGGAGATTCACAATGTCGGAATCATCCGCAAATGTCACGGCAAAATCCGTGATGGCAGAGCATAGATATCCGATCATGATTCCACAGACTACCAGCACACTCATGCTCCTGACCCTGAGTGAGATCAGAAGCACGAACGTCATCGCAAAAACAGATCCCGCAAATGACGCAAGAACCATGGTTTTCAGATCCATCGCCCTCCCCATCTTAAGGGAAGCTATCATGGCCAGGGCAACAGTCAGCTTCGCCCCGGAAGAGATTCCCAGTACAAAGGGCCCCACCACGGGATTTTGGAAAAATGTCTGCAGGATGTACCCGGACAAGGCAAGCGCACCTCCGAGAAGGATCGCCGCCAGCGCGCGGGGCATGCGGATATGGAAGATGATGTTGCTTTCCACCTCACCGGTTCTGCCGCCCAAAAGGATCTTCAGCACCTGCACCGCCGGAATCCGGACACTGCCAAGTCCTGTGGACACACAGACAAATAACAGGGTCAGGCCCGTCATGATGATAAAATACAGTGCGACTCTTTTTTTGCTCATTGCCGGCTTATTCCAATCTGTTCAGATAAGTAAGCGGAATCTTCTCGTTACGGAACACCGCGTCAAGGTCGTGCATGAACTCCGCCACGCCTGTCGTCTGCTGGAAGAAATTCCGTTCCGTACAGTAGACCTGTCCCGTTTTTACAGCCTTGAACTCCTTAAGCAGCGGATCTTTCGCAATGAGCTCCTCCACGGAACCGATCTCCCCGCCGATTGTGCTGTTATAAATCAGGATATCCGCCTCCGAACACTGTGCGTAGAATTCTTCTGTCTGCATGTTGACGGTGGAAAGCGTATTCCCGCCTTCTCCGGCCTCCTCAGGCACATAGACGCCGCCGGCAAGTTCGATCATCTTTGTGATATAGTCGCCCGGTCTCCGGACATTGATGAGATCCCCTGCCGTGATATGAAAAAACGCAGCCTTCCTGCCGGTGTCCCGTTTTTTCTCAAGGAAGGGGCGGACGCTTCGCAGCTGTTCCTCAAAATACGCATCAGCCTCCGCTTCCCGGTCAAACAAAACGCCATACAGACGGATCCATTCCAGTCTTCCCAGCGGATGGCTCTCATAACTCGAAGCTTCAACGAGAACCGGAATCCCGAATTCCATAAGCTTTTCCTGCACGGCCGGGGCGTGACAGATCATCGTGTTTTCAATCGCCAGATCGCATCCTTCCTCAAGAATCCGCTCGTAATCCGGCGCGCGGTATTTTCCTGCATACAGGAGATCCCCCTTTTCCATCTCCTTTGCGGCTTCCGGCACATACCAGTCGCTTTCCTTCGTTCCGGACAGGCGGATCCGGTCAAGCGCCCCGCATTTTATGATCAGGTCCATCGCGGATGTGGAAACCAGATACACCCGGTCAAGCGGTCTCTGTAAGAGCGTCACCCCGTCCGGAAGACCCGCCGGAATGCCGCCTTCCTCCGGAATCAGCAGGTATTCTCCGAAATTCCGGATGGTAATATAACGGTAACCGCCGTATGCCGAGACTCTGAATCCCTCCGCATAAGCCGGGATCAGTTCCCCGGTCTTTTTCAGCCCGGCCCGCTGCAGTGCCTCCTCCGTTTCCGTAAGACCGGCCTGCTGCAGTGCCTCCTCTGCGTCTTCCTCTGTATTCCTGAGATCAGAATGCTGCAGCGTTTCCTTCCCCTGCGCTTCCTCCTCAGATTGTTGTCCCCAGAGGATGGTGTATGCAATCTCATGGGGCTCACTCATGGCGACCGTGTCACCGATTATCTCCAGAGGATCCATTGTATTCGGGACGGGAATATGAAAGGTCGATGCACCGCCCGGATTTTCATTCTCATAGCGGACGCCGTCAACGATCATGTAATCATAGTTTTTACTGCTCCAGATCAGCTCGGCGATCCTCCCCCCGTTCCCGGCATGGATCGACACCGGCGAATGAATGAAGGCCTTGCCGGAGCCTCCCTTCAGTTCGATGTCGATCTGATAATCCTCATTTCCGCGTTCCTGTATTTCCGTATCCTCCTGCTCAACAGAAGGAACTCCCTGTGCAGTACAGGCGGTTACGAAGAGGATCACGGGCAGGAAGAAGCATCCCTTAAGCCGTCTGAGGCGATGAAACCACAACCTTATGGTCATACCATTTTCCCTTTGTTCCGATAAGCGCCAGATCAAACGCTTCGTCCAGATACGGAACGGGCACATCAAACCCGTTCACGGTTTCCGTCATGCCGTCAATGTAGGTCACTTCATCCTCGGTGGGCGCAAGAAGGACAGCGCCGCTCTTCTGTGCGTCAGCGGCCGTTCCCGGAAACAGATTGACAATGTTCTTCGAAGGAAGGGTGATATGGACTGTCATCTTCCCGTCCTTTACGGTGAGCTTCGCCATGTTGTCCAGCGCTTCATTGATCTTAAACATGTAACTGTCCGTGGTAAATTCCACGTCATATTCACCGTCCGGAAGCGCTGCCTCAGCATTTTCCGGATCCTGAGACGCATCGGCAGCAATTTCGAAGTCCGCAAGAACATCGGCCGTATGTTCAACATACAGCTGCTGCACCGCTTCAATCCGCCCCAGGCCTTCCACCTGGCATGCTATGCTCTCAAATGCGCCGGCATTCGTGAACATGCTCTTCCAGGAGTTTGCATCATCACCGGCTATATCATTGTTGGCATGATCTCCGGCGACCAGCATGAGAGGGCGAAGGATCACCTTCCTGTATCCTGCCGCCTTAACCGCCTCTATGACATGTTCGCATGCGGTCTCTTCCGGCTCGCCTTCCACCGTTCCGATAAACACGTTGGCGCGGCCGAGTTCTTTCATCTGCGCAGCCATCTGGCTGTAGCTGACCTTTGCCGTATGCGCGGTTCCGTGCCCTATAAAAACAAATGCAATCCCGTCTTCCGCCGCAGCGTCAGTACTGTCATATCCCGCGATTCCTGCCGACTCGGCACAGATCGCTTCGGCAACCGCCCTCTTATCGTCGTTGATCACGGATGCATCCGCTCCGACCTCGCCGAGAAGCGGCTCCGCGATCGCGACCTCATCGAACTTATCCCCGTATGCCAGGACCGCGTCACAAAGCTCATCATATTCCGCGCCGTGCATCAGAAGCGTAGGCTGCACGATGAGCCTTTTCACGCCATTTGCGGCAGCGCGCTCCAGGGCCTGCTCCACATGATCGATTTTTTCGCCGTCTCTTGCCTGCACGTGATTGATAATGATCTGGGCAGTGAAGGCCCTGCGCACCGACCAGTCGGGGTATGCAGCCGCAATTGCCTTCTCCACCGAGCCGATATCCTCTGCCCTGCTTTCATTAAAGGAGGTGCCGAAGCTGGCTACAAGAATCTCATTTTCCCCGATCCCGTCTGCATTCAGCGGATCATCTGCGGACGCGTCGCCGGTGTCTTTTCCGAAATAATCCGGATCTGCGAACTCGCCTTCCACCTGCTCTTTCTGTTCGTCCGTAAGTGCATCCCATGCCGCTTTCGCTTCTTTGCACAGCGCGTCTGTCTCATCCGTACGCTTTTGCACATAGATCGCATCAATCAGTGACGCGACCTTCGCCGCCTCTTCCTCCGCCGCCTGTGCCAGCACTGCGCTCCCAGGACACGCAAGCATCACTGCTGCCGTCAGAATCGCAAAACCTTTTCCTCTGCTGCCTTTTCTCATCACAGTCTTTCCACCTCCATTAAAAAAACGGATCCTGCCGGATCCGTTTTTCTGTATACCAAAAACAAGGGGCAGCGCCCCTCCCATTACAGTACGACCAATGACTCGTGATCCGGATAGACATCCTGTACCGGTCATGCGGCAGGTTTCCTGGCTCATACCTCCTCAAACAGCTGTCTGCCTTCCCGGGCCTCAGCCCAGTGGCATCCCGATGACTCATCGACGATCTGACAGCCATTCTCCGTACTTACAGTGACGAGTTCGCACAGGTTTTTCACCTGTTTCCCTTTTAACCCTTGTGATCCTCCGCGGATCCTTCCGCTTTAAGATCACGCCGGCACCGCATACCTTCTATGAAATTGGTTTAAGTATATCACAGCGCCTGAAACGCAGTCAACGACAGGGGCTGACAACAAAAACAACGTGAGCATGTTTAGTTACTATTCACGGCCGATCTGAGTCTTTGTATCTGACGCGTCAGGCTTGCCTGTAAGCGGCAGTACAAAGCTCAGATCAGGCCCG
>CAJOQO010000198.1 GCA_905236545.1 uncultured Lachnospiraceae bacterium | reverse complement strand
GCTGAGCTTTGCGAAGCGCGGGTTTTGCGAATGAGGGTAGAGGGGTTGGATCACGATAGTGATCCAACCGCACAGGTGGAATATTTTTAAAAAAACAGAAAAAGAAAACAGCCCCGTGAAAACGGGGCTGCCTGTGAAGAATCGCCGTTCTGATCCGGCTGCAGTTCACATGGATCTGTTATTTGCCGATATTCCTGATCTTATCTGCGATGGTATTCACAACTTCCTTTCCTTTGTCAACCGCCTTCTCAAACACCGTCTTTGACCGGAGAATATGGACCAGCGTTGTATAATGATATCCCATGTAGGTGGCCCTGAGCTCGACCTTTCCTTCTCCGCGCGGCTTTATCACGACCTTGTTCTTCCCGGCCGGCTCCAGCCTGACAAGTCCGGAATTAGAGCATTCCCATTTCACCGCTTCCTGTGAATTGCATACAAGCGTGAGCTGATAATCCGAATCCGCGCGGAAAGAGAAGGTATCCACGCCGGACACTTTTGAAGACCCGTCCGAAAGGGATCCCTCAAAATACGGGCGGATGATCCTGAAATAACAGCCCTTTCGAAGCGGCACGACACGAAGCTTCAGCAGCAGGCTTCCCTTAAACTCCTTGTTTTTCACGGACTTGATATACCTGCCATTGACAAGCTTGAATCCTGTGACATCCGGATCGACGTTATTTGCGACTTTATACTGCAGCACCTTCTCCCTGTTGGTATCCAGATAGATCTTCTTGACAACGATCTCCCCCGTCTCGCCTATATACAGAGGGCCAGGTACAACTTTGGCGCTTGTGACATCATTGTCAGCAAGCGCAGGACAGGCCAGGGCCAGGCTGAGAACCACCGCCAAAAACGTTGCTATAAAAGAGTGTTTCATTTTTCCCCGCATCATTCCGTCTCCCTCCTTTTATCTGCTGACGACCCGCACGCTGAGCGGGTACCCGTCATCCTTCATCGCATGTAGATCCTTATAATCCTTTTTTTCAAAGGTCATCTTATGCCGCTTTTGCGCTGTGAATGTGAGATAGTCCGTATCGATGTAAGCCCTGACCTTCCTGCTCAGCTTTCCCGAGAACCACACTACAGGCTCGAAAGTATATTTCCGGTTTTGTACCAGTTTTTCATCCACAATCGGCAGAGGAAGGTTTTTCACTGTGATGATCAGTTCTTTTGCATTCTCCCTGACAGAGAGTTTCTTTCCGGCTTTTACGATCTTCTCATCCAGTGTGGCCAGAAAGGCCTGATATTTCTTTTTCCCCTTTACCACGACAAGCATATTCTCAGCATACAGGGAGCCTGCCAGATTTCCATTTTTCAGATAGCATTCGACCATGGGAGAGAAATAGATGAAATCGAAATCCTTCTGCCTGCTCAGAAGGCTCTTCTGAACGATGAATCTGGCTGAAAAGAGATTCCGTTTTCCCAGCTTCCCCTGCTTCGGATATGCGGCGGAGACGCCGTAGAGCGTATCGTTCCCCTTCTCTCCGGCGAAAAAAGTCTGCCTGATCCGGGCTGCCTTTGACGATTTCGCCCACGCAGCGGTACTGCTGCCCGCCGCAAGAAGCGTACAGAGCAATACCAGCATTATTTTACTCAAATACCTGCTTTTCCTTTTTCTGTCCATAGCACTACTTCCTTTCTGTAAGCAGTTTCTCTGGTTCCCGTATCAGTACTGTCTGTCCCGGGAATAATGCATTCGTCTGCTGTCAGAACCTATTTTATCAAGCGTACTCCTATGATACAAGACTCTGTTCAAGTCCCTGTTAAGTGGCAGACCGCACCCTGAACTGATTGCAGACAGGATCCAGCCTTCTGTGAGAAACAGGATCAGAATCTCCAGGATCTGAGTCTTCGGAATCTGAGTCTGCAGGATCTGAGTCTGCAGGATCTGAATTTTCAGGAGGCGAAAAATGTATCGATCCCGTCTTTCAGGGCCTTCGCATAGCCGTCGCAGGCCTGCGGAGAGTGATCGGAAGCGGTATCTCCCAGTTCAATATCGACACTCGGTATCGTGGAGTAGGATGTCTGCGTCAGATCCATCGGAAGCATCCCGCCGTCAAACAGCGTGTATCCGTCCCGGGCAAATGCGCTGATCAGAGCCTGTCCGAGTGCCATGTGTTCCTGCCACAGGGACGCGACCGGCTCCATACTGCGGTAAGAAGCGTCCTCCGGCACGGAGCAGAAATAGATCCCCTTGTCAGACTGTGTCGAGTCAAAATGAATCGCAATATGGAGATCCGCACAGTTGTTCGCGATCACGCTGCGGGCAATGTTGTCAAGCTGAACGTCGTCTCCTTCGCGGATCATCAGCACATCATATCCGTCCGCAAGCAGCCTGTCCTTCAGGGACAGCGCCACAAGCAGATTTGCAGAGGCTTCCGTTGTTCCGTCCGTAAA
This sequence comes from uncultured Lachnospiraceae bacterium, assembly GCA_905236545.1. Taxonomy (GTDB): domain Bacteria; phylum Bacillota; class Clostridia; order Lachnospirales; family Lachnospiraceae; genus Porcincola. Next base: position 1,154 of record CAJOQO010000198.1, on the reverse strand, counting down.
CACTGTCCCTGTAGAAATCGAGGTAGAATAAACAGCACCTTCCGCATTCGTTCCGCCCGTGACCTTTGGGGTTCCGTCCGGATGGCTGAGCGTCTGTGCATCGGAACCGCCGGCGCATCCATGCCCTGCGTTTACACAGACTGTAATGTTCCTGCGGCCGGAACCGTCCGGATTCCCGCCGGCGCGGTACAGCGTCGCGGATCCCGTATGAATCGCCGATTCCGACGCCCACGGCCAGGACTCATCCAGGGTGACGGTTTCCATGCCGGCCGGCGCAGGACTCTCTGCAGAAGCGCCCTCTCCGGAACCTTGCGCAGGATTCTCTGCAGAAACATCCGCTCCGGGGCCTTGCGCAGGATTCTCTGAAAAAATGCCCTCTCCGGAAGCTGCTGCCGGATTCCCTATGGAGATGCCATCTCCCGAAACCGTACCGGGAACCTCCGCGATGATTGCCACAGCATCACACACAGCCCGGTTTTCATCGTTTCTCACCTCGCCGCAGCCTGCCTGCATGCACAACATATCAGACAGCATAAAGCACAGCAGGAGGCTTCCTGCTATCTTCCTTCTTTTTCCTCTCACTCTTTTGTATCCCATCTTTGTTCTTTCCGTTTCTCTCCTGCTCTTCTGTGTCCCGATCCGGCGTTCCACTTCAGAAGCCTTCTCAAAAGCGGGCGGCTGATCCGGCGTTCCGCCTCAGAGGCCTTCTCAAAAAGCGGGAGGCTGATCCGGCGTTCCGCCTCAGAGGCATTTTCAAAAAAACGGGAGGCAGAACCTTTCAAAGTCCTGCCTCCCGCCAACAGTCCGCGATAGATTATTTCAGAGTGACCTTCGCACCCTGCTCTTCCAGCTTCGCCTTCAGCTCGTCAGCCTCAGCCTTGGAGACCTGCTCCTTAACGATCTTCGGAGCATTGTCAACGACTTCCTTCGCTTCCTTCAGACCAAGGCCGGTCGCCTCACGGACAACCTTGATGACCTTAACCTTGTTCGGGCCGATCTCAGTCAGCTCAACATCGAATTCCGTCTTCTCTTCCGCTTCCTCAGCAGCAGCTGCCGGACCGGCAACAACAACGCCCGCAGCGGCGGAAACGCCGAACTCTTCCTCACAAGCCTTTACCAGCTCGTTCAGCTCCATAACACTCAGTTCCTTGATC
>CAJOQO010000197.1 GCA_905236545.1 uncultured Lachnospiraceae bacterium | reverse complement strand
GGCGTTCAATCTCACACGCGCTCTCCGGATCCTTCGCGCAATAAATCACCGGGACCCCCTTCCGGAGGATGCCTGCCTTTTCTCCGGCGATCTGTGCTGCTGTGCTGCCAAGCAATTTTGTGTGATCCAGGCTGATGGAAGTAATGACTGCGGCATCCTTCCTCCCGATCGCATTGGTCGGGTCAAGCCTTCCGCCCAGTCCGGTTTCACAGACCAGAAGATCGATTCCGGCCTTCTCAAACCAGCATAGCCCCAGGGCGAAGAGGAATTCAAAGTAAGACAGATCCTGGCCGCCCTCCTGTTTCAGGACACGGAGCGCGTCCCGCACCCGGCAGAAAGCCTCCGCCAGTTCCTCATCCGGGATCTCCTCTCCCTGCACACGGATCCTCTCATTCACGCGAACCAGGTGCGGAGAGGTAAATAAACCGGTTCGGAATCCGGCTTCCCGGAAAATGGAATCAAGATAAGCGCAGCAGCTTCCCTTTCCGTTCGTACCCGCAACATGGATCATCCGGAACCGTTTCTCCGGATGTCCCATAAGCTCCAGCAGGCGGCGCGTGTTTTCGACATCCTCCCGCTTCCCTCCGAAGGGCGGAATCGCCTGCAGAAAGCAGACTGCCTCCTCACAGGAGACCTGAGTTTTCTCTCTTTTCATGGCATCAGTTATTACGATTCACGGCCGGATCTGAATCTTTGTACCTGACGCGTCAGGCTTGTCTGTAAGCAACAGTACAAAGCGCAGATCATGGCCGCGAAGCGGAAACTCCCCCTCAACCATAACCATCAGTTCAGGAAGTCCTTCAGTCTCTTGGAGCGGCTGGGATGTCTGAGTTTCCTGAGCGCTTTCGCCTCGATCTGGCGGATACGCTCTCTCGTAACATTGAACTCCTTCCCAACCTCTTCCAGTGTTCTGGCCCTTCCATCCTCCAGGCCGAATCTCAGCTTCACAACCTGCCGCTCCCGCTCCGTCAAAGACTCCAGCGCGTTGGCCAGCTCTTCGCGAAGCATGGAAAAGGTCGCGCTGTCCGCGGGAGACAGTGCGGTATCATCCTCAATGAAATCGCCGAGATGGGAATCGTCCTCCTCTCCGATCGGAGTGTCAAGCGATACCGGATCTCTGGATATCTTCAGGACCTCCCTCACTCTTGAGGGCGGCACTCCAAGGCGCTGCGCCACCTCTTCCGGCGTCGGCTCCCTTCCAAGCTCCTGAAGAAGCTGCCTGGTCATGCGAAGCGTCTTATTGATCGTCTCAACCATATGCACCGGGACACGGATCGTGCGGCCCGTATCAGCGATGCCTCTCGTAATCGCCTGACGGATCCACCAGGTCGCATAAGTTGAAAACTTATAGCCCTTTGTATAGTCGAACTTGTCAACCGCCTTCATCAGGCCCATATTGCCTTCCTGGATCAGGTCCAGAAACGGCATGCCGCGGCCGACATATTTCTTCGCGATCGAGACAACCAGCCTGAGGTTGGCTTCCGTCAGTTCCCTCTTTGCCTCCTCATCGCCTGCTTCCACTCTCATGGCAAGCTCGACCTCCTGATCCGACGTAAGAAGCGGGACATTGCCGATCTCCTTGAGGTACATGCGGACCGGATCCTCCGTAGAGACGCCTTCCAGAACTTCGGCGGTTTCCTCCACACGGATCTCTTCCACTTCCTCAAGCTCCTCGATGGTCTCCTCATCCTCCTCCAGGAGATCATCCTGCGTGTCGATCAGGATATCGTCGGTCTGCTCTTCAGATCCCAGGAGATCTTCCTCCGGGCCGGGGCCGTTCCCCTGCGTGATGATGATGTTCTGACCCTTCAGATAATCATAGATTCCTTCGATCTCCTCGACAGGAAGATTCATCCCCTCAAAAGCTATGGAAATCTCATCGATATTAATTGTATCCTTGTTATTCTTTGCTTTTTCTACCAGTTTCCGAAGTGTTTCCAGAAAAATAGCCTGAGAGTCTTTCTCACTCATACAGCATACACGCTCCCTTAATTGCCACTGTCCGGGCCTGCGGTCAGCAGCGCGCTCTCAACGCCCCGCATGGTAACGACCGGACCGCCCTGATGTTCAATATATTCCCTGGTGATCAATACTTTCCCAATGTTGTCATCCTTCGGGATCTCATACATAATGTCCAGCATGAATTCCTCTATGACGGATCGCAGGGCTCTTGCCCCTGTATCGCGCGAAAGCGCCTCATCCGCGATCGCCTCCAGAGCTCCGTCACTGAAATCCAGCTTCACCTCGTCCAGCTCAAGCAGTTTCTGATATTGCTTCAGTATCGCGTTCTTCGGTTCCTTCAGAATCCTGACCAGCATCCCGCGATCCAGCTTTCTGAGCGCAAACATCATCGGCAGCCTGCCGATGAACTCGGGAATCATCCCGTATTCCCTCAGATCCTGCGTCACCGCTTTTGCAAGAATGTCAGGGTCGTCGTCATAGTAATCCTTCAGTCTGGATTCGAATCCCATGGTGGACGACTTCGTCAGACGCGTCTTGATAATATCCTCCAGTCCCGGAAATGCGCCCGCGCAAATGAACAATATGTTTTTTGTGTTCACTGTGGTCATCGGCACCATCGCGTTCTTGCTGGTCGCACCGACCGGAACCTCCACCTCGGATCCCTCCAGCAGCTTCAGCAGCCCCTGCTGCACGGACTCGCCGCTGACATCCCTCTGGTTCGTATTCTGCTTTTTGGCAAGCTTGTCGATCTCATCGATAAAAACGATTCCCGTCTGGGCCTTCTCTACATCATTGCCGGCCGCGGAGAGCAGCTTGCTGAGAACGCTCTCCACATCATCCCCGATATATCCTGCTTCCGTCAGAGCTGTGGCATCCGCAAGCGCCAGCGGTACATCCAGAAGCCGGGACAGGGTTTTGACCAGATAGGTTTTTCCGCTTCCGGTCGGACCGATCATCAGCATATTCGATTTCTCGATCTCGATCTCGTCAAGCGAGTTCGTATCGGTCTTCACACGCTTATAGTGGTTGTAAACCGCCACCGAGATCACTTTTTTCGCGTATTCCTGGCCGATCACATAGTCATCCAGCGCAGCCTTGATCCTGTGGGGAGCCGGAAGAGACCGGATATCAAAAACCGCCTTTGGTGTTTTCTTTTTCTCCTTGTTCTCCCTGCTCTCTTCTTTGGGCTTCTTCACACCCTTCGGTGTCTGCAGCCTCTCCCTGATGAGATCCAGGTTGATCATTCCCATGTCGGGAAAGTTCTGGAGATTTGACAGGTTCTGCAGATTCAGCATATTCCGGATTTCCGGATTGTCCATCGCGTCAAAGGACTTCTGCATGCAGTCCGCGCAGACGCTGATGCCTCCCGGGAGACTGATCATCTTTCCGGCCTGACTCTCCGTCCGGCGGCACATGAAGCACACCTTTTCGAATTCGTCACCGTTTTCCTTTCCGCGGTCCCTGCCGGAGTCTTCCCGGAGCTCCTCATCCGTATGATTCTTATCGTCCATCTGTCCCCCATTTACTGAAGTGTTACCGTAACATTCATTTCATTTTCCGACTTGTAGGAGCTGTTCTCATCCGGCCGTATATAAGAAACCCGGACCCTGTCTCCCGGCTTCAGGCCCTGCAGCGCTTCCTTCAGCTCTGCGACAGAGTTTACACGAATCTCGTTGATCCCCGTGATCAGGTCTCCCGGCAAAAGCCCCGCCGTCTGAGCTCCGGAGCCGGAAACCACCTCCGCAATGACGACGCCTGCCGGTATACGGTAGATGATCTGATCCTCTTTGGAGAATTCTCCCACCTGTATGCCGAGCTGCCCTCCGGAAGACGCGCTTTCGCCTCCCCCGGACACGGCCGGCGCTTTTCCTGTTCCTTCTTCCTGTTCCGATGCCTTTTCCTGCGCTTTTTCTGATGCCTTTTCCTGCGCTTTTTCTGACATCCTGTCTTCCGCCTGCTGCGTTGCGCTGCCTTCTGTTTTTTCTTCTGCGGCCGTTTCTCCGGCTGCTTCTGCTGTTTCTTCTTCCGGCTTTTCCTCCGTCGTTTTCGCAGCGTTCTCTTCCGCCGGCTCCATTCTCTCACTTTCCGGCTCGGCCAGGGCCAGGGCCAGCGTTTCCTTCTGATCCTTCTGCTCCGTCATACCCTGTGCCCTGCCGGTTTCGGATTCCTTCCCGGAGGATGTGTCCGCGGCGGTTTCTCCTTTGCCCGTCATGGTTTCGATCAGGGCCTTCGCATCGTTGACGGGAACGGCGAATCCCATCCCCTCTCCTGCATTGGACGTAATCTTCCCCTCGTTGATCCCGATGACTTCTCCCTCCTCATTCAGGAGGGCACCGCCGTAATT
>CAJOQO010000196.1 GCA_905236545.1 uncultured Lachnospiraceae bacterium | reverse complement strand
GGTGGGTTGCTCATACGAACCTTGATTCTGTGCTTCGATAAATCGAGCACAGAATCAAGAACCGCATGGCAACCGCACAGGTAGAATCTATTTCAGTTCCTTCAGGGTTCTTTGCCCTCTCTTCGTATTATAGGCGAGGGAATTGCGTACTGCAAGATCCTGCCCGGGCACCGTCTCAGCGCAGCATCAGAACGGCGCCCAGATTGCCTCTCTTTCCGCGGCTTGCCCTGTGGGAAAACAGATGCTCCACGTTGCAGGCGGTGCAAAGATCAGGCAGGGAAATGTGATCCCTCCTCATGCCGGCCATCAGAAAGTTTTCCATACAGGCGAGCTGGAGGCTGACCTGATATTTCTGCTCTCCGGTTTCGGTAAGGCGCCCTCTTCTAACGAGCTTTGGATGGAGGGCAGGTTCGTATCGGTCCAAAAATGCGTCTGCAACGTCCTTGCTGACCTCGAAGCAGTCCATGCAGATCGAAGGGCCGATCGCGGCGACGAGATCACGCGGGTTTGAGCCATAGACCTCATGCATCATTCTGACGGCACGGCTTCCGATCCCTTTGATCGTTCCTCTCCATCCGGAGTGGACATTCGCGATCGCTTTATGGACCGGATCCACGAGCAGGAGCGGAACACAGTCCGCGTAGAAGGTCATCAGTGCCTGGCCGGTGATATCCGTCATCATCCCGTCGACATCCATGAATTCATTCGGCCGTGTTATCCCGTTTCCCCGGTCTATCTCCTGCAGAACGCGGATGTTGTCGGTATGGGTCTGGTTCGAAAGCACCAGGGACTCATAGGGATATCCGACAGCCTCACCAAGTCTTTTATGGTTTTCGATAAAGTCTGCCCTGCACTTCTCTTCGGTCAGATTCATGTTCATGGCGACTTCTCTCGCCAGACTCAGGTTCATCGTTCCGGCGTCCCCCTTTGACACACCGCCTGAGCGGGTACTGAACGCATTGACGATAAAAGGGAACTGATCCAGAATCGGAAAAGAAAACCACTCCACCTCTCCTTTACAATGATACGTCAGGCGGTCGATCTTCCTCCTCATCTTTTTTCTGGTATAATTATCCTCCATCTGCCTCCTCCGGCTGAACGCATCCGTGCAGACTTATGCCGTGATGCTGCTTCATCGTTTTCTTAAGATCTGGTGAAATACGGGAACGCATTTCGAATCAGCCGGATCCTTCCGCAGTCGATGGAAATCACATCAAACCGCACCGGCGTGCATGGATCAATATGGAATCTTTTCAGGTAAAAACGTACCGCGGCGCTGATTCTTATGATCTTTCTGCGGTCAACGGATTCATACCCATAGCCCCTGGCGGTGGATGAGCGTTCCTTCACCTCCACAAAAACCAGGTACTTTCCTTCGCGCGCGACAAGATCGATCTCCGCCTGCCGGCACCTGAAATTCCGCATCAGGATCCGGTATCCCTGCTCTTTCAGATACTCCTCCGCAACCCTTTCGAACCTCGTTCCCTCTGTTCTTTTATTCATCCCCTGTACCGGGGTACTCTCTCCATCTGCTTTTCAAAGAGATGCTGTCCCTGGCAGCGCTTCTTAAGGAATCACTGATTCTATCAGCGTTTTCTATCAGCGCTTCCCTAATGCTCCGACAGATTCTTCAGGAAGCTCTTCCTGTGAATGATACACGGTCCATACTTTTTGATCGCCGCATAATGCTCCGCTGTTCCGTATCCTTTGTGGCGCGCAAAACCGTACCCGGGAAAAAGTGCGTCATACTCTGTCATCATCCTGTCCCTTGTCACCTTTGCGATGATGCTGGCCGCTGCGATCGATACGCTTTTCGCATCTCCATGAACGATGCTTTTCTGTTCGATCTTAACCTGGGGAATCGTGACTGCGTCATTCAGAAGTACCTGCGGCATGATTCTCAGCTTTCCGATTGCCTCACACATCGCCTCATAATCTGCCTGAAGGATATTGATCTCATCGATTCTTCCCGGGCCGACAGCTCCTGTCCCGACAGCTGCCGCTTTGTCCATGATTTCGTCAAACAGCTCTTCCCTCCGTTTTTCCGAAAGCTTTTTCGAATCATTGATTCCCAGTATTTCACAGTCCTTCGGCAGGATCACGGCACCGGCGACAACCGGACCGGCGAGCGGCCCCCTGCCCGCCTCATCGATTCCGCAGATCAGCGTATAACCCTCCTCCTCACAAAGATGCTCATAATATCGCATCTGCTCCAGCCGCGCCTTCTCAGCCCTGATCCTGTCTGCCAGACGTCCGGCACGTTTTGCGAGCTGTCTTGCGAAAGCTCTGTCATCGCCATCCAAAGAACGGACGAATTCGTCCAGCGCATGCGCATCTGCCTGATCCAGCTTCTCAAACCTCGCCCGGATCTCCTTTCCTGTCTGCATCCAAAGATCTCCTTTCCTGTCTGCGATGCCGGATCTCCCCCTGTCTGCATTACCGGATCTCCCCTGTCTGCATTACCGGATCTTCCCTCTGTCTGCCCCCTCTTCCGGAAAACGCTTCAGGAGATCAGTCCGAATGCCTGGTAAGGATGCACTCTCAGCCAGACCTTTCCGATGATATCCGCACCGGCAACAGGGCCGATCGTAGAATCCCGGCTGTCGGAATTGTTCGACCTGTTGTCCGCCATGACAAAGTACTCATCACTGTTCAGCGTCAGGGCTGAGGATGCTGTGCCGGCATAGGCCAGTTCTCCGGAAAGATAGTCTTCCGCAAGAGGGCTTCCGTTGATATACACCTTCCCGTCCGTGATCTGAACCGTTTCCCCGGGAAGCGCGATGATTCTCCGGATCGAAAGCGGATTCTCCGCCTGGAAAGCAGTCTCATCCGCGGCAGAAGTGCGGAACTGAATGATATCACCCCTCGATGGCGGCAGGAGCAGGTAGGCAAGATGATTGACACAGACTGTATCAGAGATAGAAATGGTGGGACTCATCGCTCCGCTTCGGATCTGAACGGTATTCGCCAGAATCGGAGACAGGGCAAGTGTGGTCAGTACAAGCACAAGTACAGCTCCAAGGATGCCAAACAAAAGCCGGACAGGCAGCTTCCGTTTTTTTCCGGGGTATTCCTGTACCTTTGTGCGCATTGCCATCAGACCTTCTCCAGTGTAATATTCCCAAGTCTGCCTGAACGATAATCCTCTATCAACATACGGGACGCCTTCTCCAGATCTGCCTCACCGCCTGCCTTCAGGCACCCCCGCCTGAGAGCGATGCCGTTCAGAACAGTCACCACATCGTCTGTATCTGTCACCTGATATCTGTTTTCAAGCGCGTCCGGATATTCCTGCAGCAGATACCGGATCAGCCATCCGGCCAGCTCTCCCGCATCCGTAATCTCATCCCGCATCGATCCGACCAGCGCCAGCTTCATCCCGATCTCCCGATCCTCAAACTTTGGC
>CAJOQO010000195.1 GCA_905236545.1 uncultured Lachnospiraceae bacterium | reverse complement strand
TGTGGCTGCCGACTGGTGATCAGGGGGCGGCTTGTATCAGAAGCACTGTGTCTGTCAGAAAAGGTGATCGGGGTGTGATCTGTAGCAAGCCAGCGTGCACAAGTGAACAGGGTGCACCGGCAATATTGCAAGAAGCCGTTTCTTAAGGTATGATAAGGAATGGCTGACAGCCCGCAGCAGGGCCGGACAGCAGGAACAGATACATTGCATGACAGGTTCTCACGATCGTTTAAGGAGCTGCTCAGAAACAGATCCTAAGAACAGGAAGTATTATGGGACAGGAAACAGAAGATAAAGTGGTAAGGGGAGCGGCAGGCCAGCCGGAACCCGCGAATGGCGCACAGCAAAACCAGCCGGGCTCCGGGGATACGCAGCCTGCAGGGAACACTGCGCCTCAGGTCAGCAGGCCCCAGAGGATCTCTTCACCGGAGCAGGTAGATGATTATATCCGAGTGACGACCCCGGGGATGTGGCTGTTGGCTCTGGCGATCCTGATTCTCCTTTGCGCGGGGATCATCTGTGCTTACGCGTTAAGGATTGAGGTACGTACAACGAATCAGAATGGAGAAGTGACGACGGAATACGTCGCTCCCGCATCATATCTGACAGATGGGAAAGCTGGTAATTGACACAGATGGGTAGATCGAAGAAAACTGCGGCCGCGACGGAGCCGGTAACCGGCAGAAGAGTAGCGAAAGTTCCCGTTATCATGCAGCTTGAGGCACTGGAGTGCGGGGCTGCCTGTCTGGATATGATTCTGGCTTATTACGGGAAATGGATCCCTCTGGAGCAGGTGCGCAAAGACTGCGGTGTTTCCAGAGACGGCTCCAACGCGAATTACATCCGCCGCGCGGCGTTGAACTATGGACTGAATGCGGAAGGATACAGGGTGGAGGCTTCCTATCTGGAAAAGGAAGGCATCTTTCCCTGTATCCTGTTCTGGAATTTCAATCATTTTGTAGTGCTTGACGGCTTCCGGAAAGGAAAGGCGGTACTCAATGACCCCGCCAGAGGGATCATCGAGGTCTCTAAGGAAGAGTTCGAGACAAGCTTCTCCGGGATTATCATCGAAATGTCCCCGGGAGAGGGCTTTGTGCCGTCGGGAAGTCCGAAGAGCATCCTGGGCTTTGTGAAGAAAAAGATGAAGGGACTTGCGGGTTCCTTCCTTTTTGCTGTCATTCTGTCCGCGATAACGGCCATTGTCGGTATGGTGACCCCGGCTTTCCAGAGGGTGTTTCTGGACAGACTGCTCCCGGGCAAGAGTCCTGAATGGGTGACACCGTTTCTGGTTCTCACGACGGCGCTCGCGCTGATACAGATGATCACGTCGGTGATTGAACGGATCTTCTCCCTGAAAATGGAAGGGAAGCTCGCGGTCACATCCAACAGCGAATACATGTGGCATGTGCTCCGGCTCCCGGTTGAGTTCTTTTCTCAGAGACAGACCGGAGACATCGCGATGCGGAAACAGACAAACGCAACGATCGCATCGACGATGATCAATACGTTTACACCGCTGTTCCTGAATATCGTCATGATGATCTTCTATCTGTTTGTCATGATCCGTTATAACTGGATCCTGTCGATGATCGGAATCGTTACGATTCTTATCAACAGTTCGCTGCAGAAGTTCGTCTCCAACAAGAAGATCAATATCTCCCGCGTCATGATGCGCGACGCCGCGAAGCTGCAGTCTACCACGGTCTCCGGGATCGAGATGATCGAGACCATCAAGGCAAGCGGCGTGGAGGATGAGTTCTTCAGCAAATGGGCCGGATACCAGGCTTCCGTGAACCGTCAGGAGAAGAAGGGCCAGCATATCACGCAGTATTACGGGCTTCTTCTGGCTTTTGTCACCCAGCTTTCCAACAGCCTGATCCTTGCGCTGGGACTTCTGGCCACGATGAGAGGTTATTTTTCCATCGGTATGCTGTTCGGATTCCAGACGCTTCTGACCAGCTTTACCGCGCCGGTCACCCAGCTTACTTCCGCCCGGGACCTGATCCGTGAGATGCGTACGGATATGGAACGGATCGAGGACGTCCTGGAATATCCGACGGATGTTGATCCTGAGAGGCTGAAGCTGAACGAATCGATCAGTTATACGAAGCTGAGCGGCAGGGTTGAGATGAGGAATATAACGTTCGGGTACTCTCCCCTGGCGAGGCCGCTGATCGAGAATTTCAGCCTGACAGTTGAACCCGGACAGAAGATCGCGTTTGTCGGTGCATCCGGCTGCGGCAAGTCTACACTGGCCAAACTCCTTACCGGCCTCTACAAGCCATGGAGCGGCGAGATCCTGTATGACGGGAAGAGGATCGAGGACATTGACCGGAACCTGTTCACGGGATCTGTTGCGAAGGTGGATCAGGAAGTTACCCTTTTTGAGGATACGATCGCCCAGAATATCAAGATGTGGGACACCTCGATCGAGAACTTTGAGGTGATCCTGGCTGCGCGCGATGCAAGCATCCATGCGGATATTATCGACAGGGACGGCGGTTATAATTATGTGCTGCACGAGAACGGAAAGGATCTTTCCGGCGGTCAGCGGCAGCGGCTGGAGATCGCGAGAGTGCTCGCGCAGGATCCCACGGTTCTGATCATGGATGAGGCGACCAGCGCACTGGACGCCAGAACCGAAGCAGAGGTGGTATCCTCTGTGCATGAAAGGGGGATCACCTGCATCGTGGTGGCGCACCGGCTTTCCACGATCCGTGACTGTGACGAAATCATCGTCATGGATCAGGGGCATGTGGTGGAACGTGGAACCCATAAGGAATTGTTCGAAAAGGGTGGTCTCTATAAACAGCTTGTCACGAGCGAATAACAGGCATCATCTGATAGTGGAAGGAGTATCATCACTTTGGGATGGTTTGATGAACAGATCCGGCAGCGTATACAGAATGATGATGACATTCTGTCTGATGCGTATGCCCGGATGGCGAACTCGGTCAGCGGAAAAAAGAAGATAGACGTGCTGTTTCAGTCGGACAGGGAGGTAGCTTCCAAGGCGGTAGGCGAGATCCTGAAGTATTATCGCGTCCATGCAAGAAAGATTCCTGACAGCATGGAGGATTCCGGCAAGATTCTGGAATATCTGTTAAGACCTTCGGGGATTCTGAAAAGAAATGTGCGGCTGACCGATAAGTGGTATAAGGACGCGAGCGGGGCGATGCTCGGAACCCGGAAGGACGGGTCTGTCGTTGCGCTGATTCCCGGCAGACTGAAGGGCTACCAGATTGTTGATCCTACGAACGGAAGCCGGGTGGATGTGAACGCGAAAACCGCGAAAGAACTGAGCGAAGACGCGATGTGCTTCTATAAGCCGTTTCCGCTGAAGGCGATCAAGCTCAGGGACGTGGTGAAATATGTCATTTCTCTCCTTCGCCCCAGAGATTATCTGTGGATGTTTGGCCTGACCGGAGTCGTGACGCTGGTTCAGATGATCGGGCCTGCGGTCACGCGCAAGATCTATGATCAGAATTTTCTTGACAGGGGCAACGTGCTGGTGCTGATCTGCATGGTTATGGTCCTGTTTTTATCGGAGATGTCAAGGCAGATGTTTGACCTGGTGAAGACGATCTTCGGGCAGAATATTCAGGGCCAGCTGGATCTTCAGGTTGAGAGCGCAGCCATGATGCGGATTCTGTCGCTGCCGATCTCTTTTTTCTCGAGATTCAATTCCGGTGAACTGATGACCAGGGTCTCGGCGGTGAAGACCGTATGCTCGACGATTTCTTCGACCTTTTTTTCCGTTTTGCTGACGGCGGTCTTTTCTCTGGTGTATCTGTTTCAGATCTTCCGTTACGCTCCGAGCCTGATGGTTCCGGCACTCATCCTGACGCTCCTGACAGCGGGTCTCTCTCTTGCGACCGCCCTGGTTCAGATGGGAATCACACGGAGGAGGCTGGAGTATGACAGCAAGGAGACGGGCATGGTGCTTGCCCTGATGAACGGTATTCCCAAGATCAAGGTTGCCGGCGCGGAGAAGAGGGCTTTTTCGAAATGGGCCCAGATCTACGCTCCTTCCGCGGAGCTGACCTATAATCCTCCTTTCCTCATCAAGATGAGCGCGCCGATCTCCCAGATGATTGCGGTGGGCGGAACGGTAGTCATGTATTACCTCGCGCTGAAGGGAGGCGTATCGTCTGCGGACTATGTTGCCTTCAACGCGGCGTATGGTTTCGTGTCCGGTGCTTTCAACGGTCTTGTCGGCGTCGCGGCGGCTGTTGCCGGCATCCGGCCCTCACTTCAGATGACGATGCCTCTGTTTGAAACCGCGCCTGAGATGCAGGAAGAGAAAGAGGTTCTGGACAGTCTGAGCGGAGGGATCGAGATTAACCATGTTTCCTTCCGCTACGGGGAAAGAATGCCTTATGTGCTGAACAACCTGTCCCTGAAGATCAGGAAGGGTGAGTATGTCGCGATCGTCGGAAGAACCGGCTGCGGCAAGTCTACGCTGATGAGGCTGCTCCTGGGCTTCGAGAAAGCGGAAAAGGGCGGCATCTATTACGACGGGCGTGACATTCAGATGCTGGATCTGAAGTCCCTGCGCAGGAGGATCGGCGTCGTGCTTCAGTCCGGAAGCCTGTTCCAGGGAAATATCTACTCCAACATCTCGATCTCAAACCCCACCATGACGGTGGACGATGCCTGGAAGGCTGCTGAGATGGTCGGCATGAAGGAGGACATCGAACGCATGCCGATGGGGATGAATACGCTGATCCAGGACGGCGGCGGCGGAATATCCGGAGGCCAGAAGCAGAGGCTGATGATCGCGAGGGCGATCGCGGGGAATCCTTCGATCCTGATGTTCGATGAAGCGACGAGCGCTCTGGACAATATCACACAGAAGATCGTTTCGGATTCTCTGGATTCTCTGAAGTGTACCAGGATTGTAATTGCCCACAGGCTGTCTACGATCCGCAACTGCGACCGCATCCTGATGATGGATGGGGGCTGCATCGTCGAGCAGGGTACCTATGAGGAGCTGATCGCACGGGGCGGACGCTTCGCAAAGCTTGTGGAACGGCAGAGAGTAGATATCGATTAAGGAACCGCGAATGGCATTGGAATTCAAACAGCTGAGAACTTTTGTCGAAGTGATGCGCACGGGCAGTTTTACGGACGCGGCGCAGAACCTTTTTCTTTCCCAGCCGACCGTCAGTCAGCATATCCGCCAGCTGGAGGAGGAGATGGGCACCCGCCTGGTGGTACGTACCACCAGGCGGATCGATTTTACCCCTGAAGGAAGGAAGCTGGGCGCCTATGCGGAGGACATTCTTGCACTGAGGGACAAGATGATGGCGAACTGTTCCCGGAGAGGAAGCTGTATCCTTTCCATCAGTGCGTCGACGATTCCCTCTGCCTACATCCTTCCGTCCGTGCTCAGACAATTTGGCAGGGAGCATCCGGAGGTGTATTTTTCCATTCATCAAAGCGACAGTGACGGAACGCTGAGAAGTGTCCGGGAGGGACTGTCCGACCTTGGTCTGACCGGGCTGAAGCCGGACTCGGAGGAACTGGAAGCGGAACCGTTCTGTTCGGATAAGATGGTGCTGATCACGCCGGTCACTCCGTATTTTCTCGAAAGAAAGGAAAAGGGGACAAAGGTGACAGATCTGCTGGACCAGCCGATCATTCTCCGGGAGGAGGGGAGCGGAAGCCTGAAGGCCGCAGACCGCTATCTTGCCGAAGTGGGGATCGGGGAGCAGGATCTGCACGTGGTAGCGAGGATCAACGATCAGGAGAGCATCAAGAACATGGTCGCCGGAGGAGTCGGTATTTCCTTCCTTTCTTCCAGAGCGGCGGAAGAGTTTGTTCAGACCAGGCGTGTGCTTTGCTTCGATCTGCCCGGTGACACCGCTGAGCGGCAGTTCTATGTCATCCGGAGGAAGAACGATATCCCGTCTGACCTGATCCTGGAATTTGTAAAGTTCCTGAAGGGGATCGGGATGTGACGTGTAACGGAGGCACCATGAGAAGGCCCTGGCGGGAAACGATGCCTGCCTTGCGGCAGCCTTTTTTGTATGCTATACTGACTTGTCAATTAGTCTGATAGGGGGGCATAGATTCGTGGATAATCAAAAGAAAGGCAGATTTGTGGGAGAGGTGCCCCTGAAGTGGTTCCTTCTGCTCCACCTGAGCCTGATCGTGAATTCTCTGGCGGGTACGGCGTCCAAGCTGGCCGGGCAGCACGAGTTTCTGTCTTTCGGATTCATTTTCTGGTACGGCGTCATGCTGCTGATTACGATGGCCTTTGCCGTTGCGTGGCAGCAGATTCTGAAGCATATGTCCCTTACGTTTGCATTTACGAACAAGCCTGTCACCATCATATGGGGGCTGATCTGGGGCGTGATGATCTTTCATGAGACGCTTACCTGGAAGATGCTTCTGGGGTCAGTGATCATCCTCACAGGAATAATTGTCGGCGTTTCCGATACCGTGGATCCCGCCGGGCAGAAGGAAACGGCCGGGCCGGCGGAGGAGAAGGTATGAAGACAGCGCTGCTGGCCGGGGGCTTTTCCATGTTCCATGGCCTTGAAAAATACATCATTGTCTGGATCATTTCCGTTCTGATCTCTTCGGTGGCGCAGGTTATGCTGAAGGCGGAGGCAAACAGGAAGCATGAAAGCCGGTTAAAGGAATACCTGAACCCGATGGTGATTACGGCCTACGCGATCTTTTTTCTGTCGACTTTCCTGACAATGTATGCACTGAAATATGTGCCGCTGACGTATTCTCCGATCATAGAGCCCCTGAGCTATATCTTTGTACCGGTGATCGGAGTGCTTGTCCTGAAAGAGAAGATTACAAAGAGAAGAGTTCTGGGCATCGCGATCATGCTGGTCGGTATCGTGATCTTTTCTCTGTAGATGCGGACAGTCTCCCGTGACTGTGAGTGCCGCCGGATGAGGCGGCGGAAGGGAGCGTAGTAATGATAGATTTTAACAGACCGCCCGTGCTTGGCACAGAAGTGGAGTTTTTCCGGAAGGCGCTCGCGAGTGGCAGGCTGTGCGGGGACGGACCGTTTACCAGGTATGCTTCTGACTGGATGAAAGAACGGTTTTCGGTCAGGCACTGTTATCTGACGACGTCCTGTACCTCTGCGCTTGAGATGGCAAGCTGGCTGTGTGATCTTGAACCCGGCGACGAGGTGATCATGCCGTCCTATACGTTCGTGTCCACTGCGGATGCCTTTGTGCTCCGCGGCGCGAGGATCGTGTTTGTCGACATTGATCCGAAGACGATGAATATCGATCCGGACAGGATCGAGGAGGCCATTACGGACAGGACCAGAGTGATCTGTCCGGTACACTATGCGGGCGTTGCTTGCGATATGGACAGGATCCTGGAGATTGCCCGGAAGCATTCCCTGAAGGTCGTGGAGGACGCGGCGCAGGGGGTGAATGCCTGGTACAAGGGCCGTGCGCTGGGGACGATCGGAGATTATGGCTGCTACAGCTTCCATGAGACGAAGAATTATTCCATGGGAGAAGGCGGCGCGATCGTGTTTAACCGGGATGAGGATCAGGAGAGGGCGGAGATCGTCCGTGAGAAGGGAACGGACCGCAGCAAGTTCTTCCGCGGCCAGATCGATAAGTACAGCTGGGTCGGATATGGATCCTCTTACCTGCCCAGTGAACTGAACGTGGCCTACCTCTGTGCACAGCTGGAAAAGTTTGACGAGATCAATGACAGGCGCCTTGCGATCTGGGATTATTATGAGGAAGCTCTGCGGCCCCTGGCGGAAAAAGGGCTGATCGAGCAGCCGTATGTTCCGGAATATGCACAGCATAACGCTCATATGTATTATATTAAGGTCAGGGATCTCGAGACCAGAACCCGCCTGATCCGTTATATGAAGGCGAAGAATGTATTGACGGTATTCCACTATGTACCGCTGCACTCCGCAAAGGCCGGACTTGAGTTCGGACGCTTCCACGGGGAGGATGTCTACACGACAAAAGAGTCTGAAAGGCTGCTGCGTCTTCCTTTGTTCTATAACCTCACAGAGGAAGAGATGGAGCATGTTGCCGGAAGTCTGCTGGAATATCCGGACTGGATCTGATATGGGCAGATCACTGCTTAGAAAACTGAAACCATACTATGTAAGGAAGGCTTTCCGGTATCTGAAACATTATGGGCCGAAGGACTTCCTGATTCGCGTGCGTGAGAGACTGGCGCCTGAGGAGGTGCCCTATGGCCCCTGGTACGAGGCCCATAAGACCGGCCCCGGCCAGCTGGACAGGGAACGGGAACTCTTCCGCACGGAATATGCGCTGCCGCAGACCGGGAAGGGGGAGCGAAGCCCTCTCTTTTCCGTTGTGGTTCCTGCATGGAGGACGCCGGAAACCTATCTCAGGCAGCTTCTCGACTGCGTGCTGGGACAGGTCTTTGAAGACTTTGAGCTTGTGATTGCCAACGCAAGCCCGGAGGACAGGACCATGAGCCGGGTATTGAAGGAGGCCGGAGAGAAGGATGGGCGTCTTCGCGTCATACCGCTTTCTTCCAATGAAGGGATCGCGGCAAACACGAATGCGGGCATCGCCGCTTCGAGGGGACAGTTTGTGTGCTTTATGGATCATGATGACCTGATCGCGCCGGACGCTCTGTTTGAAGCCTGGCAGGTGATCCGGTCTGGAAATGCGGATCTGATCTATACCGACGAGGATAAGATCCGGGACGACGGACAAGGCGGGACAGAGCATTTCCAGCCTCATTTCAAGCCGGACTTTAATCCGGATCTGCTTCGGTCAAACAATTATATCTGCCATTTCCTGATGGTGAGGAGGGAACTGATCGAAGAGGCGGGCGCACTGAGCACAGACTTTGACGGAGCGCAGGACTATGAATTCATCCTCCGCCTGACAGACAGGATCTGCGGGGAACGGATCGCCCATATCCCGAAGGTGCTCTATCACTGGCGGACGCATGAGCAGTCTACGTCGGACAATCCGGACAGCAAGCAGTACGCGTACGAATCCGGAAAAAGGGCGCTGGAGGCTCATCTTTTGAGAAGAGGCTTCCGGGGAGAGGTGGTTCAGACGAAGGATCACGGTTTCTACCGCATCCGCTATGAGCTGGCCGGGAATCCTCTTGTCTCCATCATCATCCCGAACCGGGAACAGAGGGATATGCTGGAGCGCTGCGTCGCGGCGGTCCGCGCCCATACCCGCTGCGTACCTTATGAGGTGATCGTGGTAGAGAACAACTCCGGCTCAAAGGAGATTCTGGATCTTTACCGGAAGCTGCGCGCGGAGGGGATCCGCGTGGTTCGCTGGAAGGGACGGGAAGGAGAACCTGCGTTTAACTTCTCCGCGATCAACAATTACGGGGTAAAGCACGCCCGGGGCGATTATCTGGTATTTCTGAACAATGATGTTACAGTGCAGGACGGATGGCTGGAGGAGCTTTTGAGTGTATGCGAGCGCCCCGATGTCGGAGCGGTCGGACCGAAGCTGGTCTATCCGGACGGCAGGATCCAGTCTGCGGGTATCGTCGTCGGGATCGGCCAGGTTGCGGGAAGCCTGTTCACGGGGATGAACAGTGCGATGTCCGGCTACCTGCACAAGGCCTCTCTCATGCAGGATCTCAGCGCGGTGACAGCAGCCCTGATGATCGTGAAGCGTTCGGCTTTTGAAAAAGCCGGAGGCTTTGACGAATCCCTGGCGGTCGCGTTCAATGATGTTGACCTGTGCCTGAAGATCGGCCGGCAGAAGCTTCTGGTGGTCTATGATCCCTTTACGGCGGCGGTTCATGATGAATCCGTATCGCGGGGAGACGAGTATACGAAGGATAAGGCACAGCGTTTCCGAAGGGAGGCTGCTCTGATGAAGAGCAGGTGGAAGGAATACTACGAGCAGGGAGATCCCTGTTACAATCCGAACCTCTCCCTGGAGCGCTGGGATTATACATTGAAGCCATGAAGAACAGTATGATGAAGCCATGAAGAGTATTACGATCGTGATTCCGAACTATAACGGGATGCGGTATCTTCCGGGGTGCCTTGAGAGCCTCGGGGGCCAGACGGATCAGGACTTTGAGGTTCTGATGATCGACAATGGCTCCACGGATGGAAGTGTGGAGTGGGTGAGGGCGCATTATCCTTCTGTGAAGATCCGCGCCTATTACCGCAACACCGGATTCTGCAGGGCAGTCAATGCCGGGATCCGGATCAGCCGCGCGCAGTACGTTCTGCTTTTGAACAATGACGTGGTGTGTGACCCGGAGATGGTTTCCTTCCTGCACAGGGCGATGGAACGAAGGCCGGGCGCGTTTTCCTGCTGCGCAAGGCTCCTTCAGATGGCGGATCCGGGGAAAATTGACGATGCGGGCGATTTCTATCACGTGCTGGGATGGGGCTTCGCGCGCGGAAAAGGAGAGAGCAGCAAACTGTTTCTGAAAGAGGAGAAGATCTTTGCCTGCTGCGCGGCTGCCGCGATCTATCGCAGGGATATGCTGGAGCAGACAGGTCTGTTTGATGAGCGTCATTTTGCTTACCTGGAGGACATCGATATCGGGTACAGGGCTCTGCGGTACGGATATGAGAACTGGTACATTCCGCGCGCTGTCGTGTACCATGCCGGATCGGCAACCAGCGGAAGCAGGCACAACGCGTTCAAGGTCCGGCTGGCGGCACGCAACAATATATGGCTGATCAGGAAAAACATGCCGCAGTGGCAGATCCTGTTCAACCTGCCGTTTCTTACTGCGGGATGCATTGTGAAATGGGCTTACTTTTCCCATAAGGGGCTGGGGAAGGACTATATCGGCGGCCTCAGGCAGGGGCTGGCCCTGGCAGGAAGGTTCGACGCCCCTTCCGGAGGAAGCGCGGGAACGTATCTGAGACTCCAGCTTCAGCTGTTTTACGGACTCTGGGTACAGCTTTCAGGATGGGTAAAGCATCGTGATTAAGGATAATCAGAAACATCTGAACAGACTCCATGTAATACTGGATGCACTGATCATAGTGGTGTCCTATCTGCTCGCGTGGTGGATTCAGTTTACTTTTCTCGCGGATCCAAAGGCGGGAAAGCTTCCCATGCAGACATACCTGATCGCGCTCCTGTTTGTAGTGCCCGGATATCTGCTGCTGTACGACGCATTTCATCTTTATAAACCAAAGCGCGTCTCGGGACGCATGCTGGAGGCGGGAAACCTGTTCCTGGCCAACATGGTGGGGCTTCTCGGCTTCATCTTTGTCCTGTTTCTGGTGAAGGAGAGCGACTTTTCAAGAGGCCTGATCTTCATCTTCACCATGATTAACTTTTTGCTGACGCTGTGTGAGCGCACTTTTATCCGCACCGTGCTGCGGGATATCCG
Organism: uncultured Lachnospiraceae bacterium; assembly: GCA_905236545.1. Classification (GTDB taxonomy): domain Bacteria; phylum Bacillota; class Clostridia; order Lachnospirales; family Lachnospiraceae; genus Porcincola. The sequence goes on along the minus strand of CAJOQO010000195.1, from coordinate 3,898 downwards.
CTCACGGGGCATGAACCTGAAGCATATGATCCTGGTGGGATATTCCAGCGCGGCGGACGGGTATATCGACCGGATCTTTGCCAATCCTCAGTGGGGATATCAGATCGACGGAATTCTGGATGACAATTCTGATATCGGACGCCATTATCACAACGTTCCGGTGATCGGGACGATCGATGACATCGACAGGATCCTTGAGGAAAATGACCTTGACGAGATCGCCATTACGCTTGGCCTGGATGAGTACAGCAAGCTGAAGCAGATCGTCGCGTCCTGCGAAAAGAGCGGAGTGCATACCCAGTTTGTCCCGGACTATACGGATATTATTCCTTCGCGGCCGTATACGGAGGACCTGCTGGGGCTTCCGGTGATCAATATCCGGTATGTACCGCTGTCGGATACCTTTAATTCTCTGATCAAGAGACTGATGGACATCATCGGATCGCTGATGGCGATCGTCCTGTTTTCCCCGGTTATGCTGGTCACGGCGGTCGCGATCAAACGAAGCAGTCCGGGTCCCCTGATCTTCTGCCAGGAGCGGGTAGGACTCCACAACCGTCCGTTCCAGATGTACAAATTCCGTTCGATGAGGGTGCAGACGGATCACGAGGAGCAGAAAGGGTGGACGACGAAGAATGACCCCCGTGTCACGAAGGTTGGGAAGGTGATCCGGAAGACGTCGATCGATGAGCTTCCCCAGCTGTTCAATGTGCTCAAGGGAGATATGAGCCTGATCGGGCCCAGGCCGGAGCGGCCGCAGTATGTGGAAAAATTCCGTGAGGAGATCCCGCGTTACATGGTAAAGCATCAGGTGAGACCGGGGATGACCGGGTGGGCACAGGTAAACGGCTATCGCGGCAACACGTCGATCCGCAGGCGGATCGAGTATGATATCTACTATATTGAACACTGGTCGATCGCATTTGACATAAAGATACTGGTTCTGACGGTATTCAAGGGTTTTATCAACCGCAATGCGTACTGACAGTGATAAGAGGCAGTTATGGCTTTTGGTGGAAAAGAAAAGAAGAATCCGTCCAGCAGGTATTCCAGAATAGAGGAACCATGGCTGGATGATGAGGACCGGCCCGGCGGCCGGGAAACGTGGAATGAGATCCCCGCTGACGGGTACGGAGTCCGGGACAGCCTGTCCCGGCAGGCATCCTACGGAAGACCGGAGGGATATTACGAATCCGGCGGATATCCGGAGAACAGATACCCTGAGGACAGATACCCTGAGGACAGATACCCTGAGGACAGATATGCCGGGGACGGATACCGGGAACGCGGATATGGCGGAGACGGAGGCCAAAGCGGCGGATATGCCGGTGACGGGCAGCGCGGCGGCGGTTCTTCCGGAGACCGGTATCGGGACAGTGGATATGACGGCGCCGGGTTCCGGGATGACGGTTACCGGAAGAGCGGAGAGCCGGAAGACGGATATCCGGAAAACCGGTATGATGATGCCGGCTGGGCCGGAGAGGATGTCCAGGGCTACGCCCGGAGCGAAGGGTATGGCCAGGAGGAAGGATCCGGGCGCGGAGGCTATGACGGACCTGCCGGCCGGGGGAAGGCTCCGGCTGCCGCTCATAAATCAAAGACAGGCTTTGTTGTGAAGCTGATCCTGCTGCTGATCGCGGCTGCGGTTCTTGCCATGGTCTGGAGGTTTTCGAGGCTGAAGCATGTATCGCTGACGGATATTCTGACGAACGAAGGCGTTTCCGCTCCTTCCGGGTACAGGGAGTTTGTCATCTACGGAGTCGACTCCCGGGAAGGGAACCTGACGAAGGAGGCGCATTCCGATACGATTATCATCTGCAGCATGAATCAGAGCACAAAAGAGATCCGGATGGTCAGCGTTTACAGGGACACTTATCTGGACAATACGAACGGGGAATACCGAAAAGCAACGGAATGCTATTATTTTGGCGGCCCATCCAGATCGGTGAACATGCTGAACAAAAACCTGGATCTGGATCTGCATGACTATATTACAGTGGACTTCAACGCTGTAGTGAAGGCGGTGGATCTGATCGGCGGCGTGGACGTGGATGTGACGGAGGATGAGCTGCCCTATATCAACGGCTATCAGACAGAGAACGCGGAGGTGACCGGGGCGCAGATCACTCCGGTGGAATCGGCGGGCTATCAGCATCTGAACGGGATACAGGCGCTTGCCTACTGCCGGATCCGGTATACCGAGGGTTCGGACTACCGCAGAACCGAGCGCCAGAGGGCGGTCCTCTCGCAGATCTTCGAGCAGGCGAAGAGCCAGGGGCCGGTGAAGATGGCACAGATTATCGACAGCATGCTGCCGTATATCGCGACCAGCTTTTCCAGCGGGGATCTTCTGAGCCTTGCATCTGCGATCACCGGAAGCAGCCTGCTGGATTCGGTCGGGTTCCCGTTTGAGCTGCTGGCCGCGAATATTCCCGCGGGAGACTGCGTGGTGCCTGTCAACCTTGCGCAGAATGTGTCTGAGCTGCATGCTTATCTCTATCAGCAGACAGGATATACACCGTCGCAGACGGTGCAGGATATTTCAAATGAGATCGCGAATTCAACAGGGATCTACTAGGAGCGGATATGGACCAGGTAACCGTACTGATCCCCACCTGGAAGCCGGGGAAACAATTTGAAACGCTGCTGAAAAGGCTCAGCCTTCAGACAATCGCGCCGAAAAGGGTGCTGATCCTGAATACGGAGGACGAAAAGGACGGAGACCGGGTCAGCAGGCTGGCTGACCGCTGGAGGAACCGTTTCGAGGTCCTTTCGGTATTTCATGTAGAGAAGAAGGACTTTGACCATGGCGGAACCAGGCATCTGGGGTTCACCTTCGCGGACACTCCTCTGGTATTGTGCATGACGCAGGATGCTGTCCCGGCGGACAGGATCATGATGGAACGTCTGATCCGCTGCTTCGATGATCCGAAAGTGGCGGCGGCCTATGGCAGACAGATAGCTTCGAAAAACAGCCCTGCGAGGGAACGTTTTACGAGAAATTTCAATTATCCCGGCCGGTCTGTGGTAAAGACCGCGGCGGATCTGAGCGAGATGGGGATCAAAACCTTTTTCTGCTCGGATGTATGTGCCATGTGGCGCCGGGAGGTGTATTTTGAGTCTGGAGGGTTCGAGCGCCCTGTGATCTTCAATGAGGATATGATTCTTGCCGGAAAGCTGATCGAAAAGGGATGGAAGATTGCGTATGCCGCTGACGCGAGGGTCTGGCATTCGCATCATTACAGTCCTGTGCGCCAGCTGAAAAGGAATTTTGATCTGGGAGTTTCCCAGGCACAGCACCCGGAACTGTTCGGGCGCTGGCCGTCTGAGGGAGAGGGGATCCGGCTTGTGAAAAGATGCGCTGCGAACCTGATCCGTTCCGGGCATCCGGAAGAGCTGCCGGGACTCATCACAGACAGTGGCTGCAAGTATCTGGGGTATCTTCTGGGAAAGAATTATCAGCACCTGCCGAAACGGATGATCCTGCATCTGACGGATAATCCGGGGTATTGGAACAAGGAACAGAGCTCTGACTGGATGAAAATCCGGAGGTAGAAAGATGGGAAAATGGAATCCGTTTGAAAAGCACATACTGAAGGCAGATTCGGATGAGTTTGCAGGTGAGCAGGATGCGGGGTATGGGATACCGCACGACGCCGACAGTTCCGGAAACGATCCGGCCGGCACCGGTTCGGGCGATCCGGACGACCGCTCTTCCGGGAGCGGGGCGGAAGGGCTTTCCCGGGATCCGGAACATGCATCCGTCGGCGCGGGAAGCGGTATGGGCGGTGCGGAGGAGATGCCCGGCGGGAACGGAACCCATAGGGACAGCGTGGAGCAGATGCCCGGCAGTACGGGAAACGGCATGGGCGGTGCGGAGGAGATGCCCGGCGGGAAC
>CAJOQO010000194.1 GCA_905236545.1 uncultured Lachnospiraceae bacterium | reverse complement strand
TCTCCACTGTGAAAAGATAGATAAGATCTACCCCGGAACAAAGGCATTGGATCAGGTATCGTTTGATCTTCTCAGGGCGAAGGTGAACGTCCTGATCGGAGAGAACGGCGCGGGCAAGTCCACCCTGATGAAGATGATTGCGGGGATCGAGCAGCCTTCCGCCGGAAAGATGTACATGGGTGGCGAGGAGGTCAGCTTCAGGGACAGCAATGCCGCGAGAGCCAAAGGAATCGGCATCATCCATCAGGAGCTGAGCCTGTTCCCGAACCTTACCGTATACCAGAATATTTTCATGTGCCATGAGAAAAAGAACGGCCCGTTTCTGAATGACAGGATGCACATGGAAGGCGCCAGAAAGATCCTTCAGCGCCTGGAGCATGAGATTCCGCCCGAGACACTGGTCGGAGATCTCCGTGTCGGGCAGCAGCAGATGGTGGAGATCGCCCGGAACCTGATCCAGGATGACCTGAAGGTCCTGATCATGGACGAACCGACCTCCTCTCTGTCGGCGGCTGAGGTGAAGGTTCTCTTCAAGATCATGCGCGAACTGCTGGAGCAGGGAATCTCGATCGTCTACATCTCTCACCGTCTGGAAGAGATCATGGAGATCGGCGATCACGTTACGATCCTGAGGGACGGCAAATATGTGGCGGACGCGGACGTAAAAGACATCGAGCTGAGCTGGATCGTTGAGAACATGGTCGGCAAGAACACGCAGTATCACAGGTTCGAGCGCTCGATCGACCTGGATCATGCGGAGAAGATTCTTGAACTGAAGGAGATCAGCCTGCCGAAGAAGGGCGGCGGATGGCTTCTGGACAAGGTCAGCATGAACCTGAAGAAGGGCGAGGTGCTGGGCGTGTACGGCCTGCTGGGCGCAGGACGGAGCGAACTGTTCGAATGCCTGATGGGACTTCATCCGGAGCATACCGGCGAGGTGATCTACAAGGGACAGAAGATCCAGGTGAAAAACGTTGCCGGACAGATCCGGAAAGGGTTCGCGCTCGTTCCGGAGGACCGTCAGAGGCAGGGGCTGATCCAGACACTGGATATCTGTAAGAATGCTTCCATCGCATCCATGCGCAAATACACGAGCGGCGTGTTCTGCAATGACTCGAAAGAGAGCAGTGCCGTTGACGATTCGATTCAGAGATTACATATAAAGGTTGCTGATAAACACCTTCCGATCCTGTCGTTGTCAGGAGGAAACCAGCAGAAGGTTGTCATCTCCAAGGGATTGCTTACGAACCCGACCGTCCTGCTGATGGATGAACCGTCCAGAGGCATCGACATCGGCGCGAAAACAGAAGTTTTTGAGATCATTCATCAGCTGAGCGAAGAAGGACTGTCCATTATCGTCATTTCTTCAGAACTGAAGGAGATCATGGCGATCGCTGACAGGATCTACGTCCTGTCCAACGGAAAACTGACCGGAGAGCTGGTTGGGGAAGAGATTACGGAAGATAATCTTGTACGGGCATCTTATGCCGGACTGGGTACCGGACGGAATGCATCTTAAGATCGGAGGGAGCAGATATCATGAAAAAGCAGAATAATAATCAACTGTTGATGACATTGCTGAAGGGCAGAACCTTTATCGTGCTGATTATCCTGGTCATCTTCTTCAGCTTTGCGGCGAAGTCATTTCTTTCGGTGGCAACGCTGACCATGGTAGCCAAGCACGTTGCGCTGTATGGCATTCTCGGACTGGGCATGACCTTTGTCATTATCACAGGCGGAATTGACCTGTCGGTCGGATCGGTGGTCGGCCTTACCGGCATGCTGGCCGGCGGCATGATCCAGGAAGGCCTGACCATCGGATCGAAGACGCTTTATTTCAATGTTCCGGCAATTATTGTGATCATGTGCATCTTCGGGATCCTGGTCGGCGCGGTGAACGGACTGATCGTGACGAAGCTTGGGGTTGCCCCCTTTATCGCAACGCTGGGTACCATGTACATCTGCCGCGGCTTTGCAAACCTTCGCTCCGGCGGCGCCACCTTCTCCAAGCTGGGCGGATATGAGGCCCTTGGAAACACCGGCTTTAAAGCGCTGGGCAGCAACTTTCTCGGCATCCCGGCGGGTGTGTATGTATTTGTGATCCTGGCAGTGATCGCGGCGATCCTCCTGAAGAAGGTTCCGTTCGGCTGGTATGTACTTGCGGTCGGCGGCAATGAGAAGTCTGCCAGACTGTCCGGTATCAAGGCGGATAAGATTAAGATCTTCGTATACATGATCTCCGGATTCTGCGCAGCCTGGGTCGGCATCATCAACACAGCACAGCTGAACGCTGCGCACCCGGCTTCCGGTGATGGCTGGGAAATGAATGCGATCGCGGCTACGGTTCTTGGCGGAACGTCCATGGCAGGCGGTTCCGGAACGATTATCGGAACCATCGTCGGTGCATTCGTGATCGGTGTTATCAACGACGGTATGACGATGTGCGGCGTTTCCGAGTTCTGGCAGAAGGTTATCCGCGGACTGGTTATCATTCTTGCGGTTGTCATTGACCAGACACAGAGAAACCTGCAGGCCAAGATGGCGCTTCAGGCGAGAAACGAAAGCAAGTGATGGGAATCGACTTTTGGCGGGTTAATCATGAGATGAAGCAGAAACGATTGTCTGCGGAGGAGGGAACGGCATGAAGAAAAGAGGAATCTTGAATGCACAGCTGGCCGGATGTATAGCGGCGCTTGGACACATGGATCTGTTTCTGATCGGTGACGCCGGTATGCCGATTCCGCCCGGCGTGCCGGTTGTGGACCTGGTCGTGACCGCGGGTGTTCCGACTTTTGAGCAGGTCATGGATGCGATCCTGGAAGAGGCTGTTGTGGAAGGATATACCATCGCGGAAGAGATTCAGGAAAAGAATCCGAGGCTGCTCGGCTATATCCGCGGGAAGCTGTCCGGAGCGGAAGAGACCATGATCACGCACACGGAGCTGAAAAAAATGTCTGAAAACGTGCGTTTCGCGGTCAGGACGGGGGAGTTTACCCCTTATCCGAATGTGATTCTGCGGGCCGGCGTGGCATTTTGAACCGGATCAGACGTTACTGGTCACACCCTGACCACCTTTTCTGACAGACACAGGGCTTCTTCGCTCCGACCCCCAAAAGTCTGCCGCTCAGGAGCCCTGTGTCTGCCGCAAAGCGGCCAGGGTGTGACTTGAATCGGATCAGACCGATCGTTTATACAGGAGGAAAATAGAATTATGGCAAGAGCAAAGATAAAGATTGGATACGCGCCGACGAGAAGAGCGATCTTCAGTGCTCCCGCTGCGATCCGGTTTCGCGGTCTGATTGCGGACCGCCTGAGAGAGCTGGAGATCGATTTTGTTGATATTGATGATATCAATGACGAGGGACTCCTCTTTGATGATGAGGGGATGTTCAAAATCGCGGAAAAGTTCAGGAAGGAGAAGGTCGACGGACTGTTTCTTCCCCATGCAAACTTCGGAACGGAGTATGAGTGCGGGAGACTGGCAAAAGAACTCGGCGTTCCCGTTCTGCTGTGGGGACCGAGGGACGAGCGCCCGGATGAGAATGGCATGCGCCTGAGAGACTCCCAGTGCGGACTGTTCGCGACGGGGAAAGTGCTGCGCAGATTCCATGTTCCGTTTACGTACATGAACAACTGCAATCTGGAAGATCCGGAGTTTGAGAGAGGGATCAGGGATTTCCTGGCGGTATGCAACGTTGTGAAGGTTATGCGCAGCACCAGAGTCCTGCAGATCGGTCCGAGACCGTTCGATTTCTGGAGCACGATGTGCAATGAAGGCGAGCTCCTGGAGAAGTTTAACATTCAGCTTTCCCCGATCCCGCTTCCGGAGCTGTACGCGGAGATGAGGAAGTGGAAGGAAGAGAAAACGCAGGTGGCGGAAGTGATTGCTTACTGCCATGAGAACATGACCTGCAGCATCGAGGAGGAATCTCTTGAGAATGTTGCGGCGCTGAAGGTGGCCATGAAGAGCCTTGCGCAGAAGTACGGATGCAACTCCATCGCGATCCAGTGCTGGAATGCGCTTCAGGATGAGATTAAGATCATGCCCTGCGCGGCGAATGCGCTTCTGAATGAAGAGGGGATCCCGGTGATCTGCGAGACAGACATCCATGGCGCGATTTCTTCCCTGATGGCGGAGGCTGCCGCGATGAATGAGCGCAGAGTGATGTTCGCTGACTGGACGGTCCGCCATCCGGACAATGACAACGGGGAACTGCTGCAGCACTGCGGACCGTGGCCGATCTCCGTGGCAAAAGAAAAGCCGCAGATCTGTGTGCCGGTTGCATTTCCGCAGAACGGTGCTGTGTCCGCAGAAGCGAAGCATGGCCCGATGAGCCTTGTCCGCTTTGACGGAGACGATGGAGCGTACTCGATCCTGCTCGGACACGCAAAGGGAATTGACGGTCCCTGGACCAGGGGCACCTATGTATGGGTTGAGGTCAATAACCTGAAGCGCCTGGAAGCGAAGATCGTGGAAGGCCCTTATATCCATCATGTTGCCGCGATTCACGGTGATGTTGTGCCGGTCATCTATGAAGCGTGCAAGTATCTTGGCATCAGGCCGGATCTCTATGATCCGATCGAGGATAAGGTTCTGGCATACCTGCACGGGGAAGATGTCGTGTTTGACGAAGTATAAGGATACCGGGATGGGAGGCCGTCATGAAGGTCAGTCTGAAAGATATCAGCAAAGAAGTGGGAGTATCGGTTGCTACTGTTTCCAATGCGCTGAATCATAAACAGGGTGTCAATGCCCGGACGGCGGAGCGTGTGTTTGAAGCGGCAAAACGGCTTGGATATTATACGGAAAGCCACATCAGCAAGGTGAAATTCGTCATCTATAAGAGAAATGGAGTGATCGTGGAGGACACTCCATTTTTCCAGATGATGATCGCCGGCGTGGAGGAGGAGTGCCGCAGCCGCGGGATGGAGATGGTGCTGTGCAATCTTGACCGCAGGGACGCCAACTATGAGGAGCAGCTCAGGTGGGTGCAGAATGACAAGTCCTCGGGCGTGATCCTTCTGGGAACGGAGATGCTGGACGAAGACGCTCCGCTGATCAGCGGTCTGACCGTTCCGTTTGTTGTGATCGATTACTGGAAGGAGGACATGGCGTTCAATACCATCCTGATCAACAATGCGGATGCGTCCCGTATGGCGACGGATTACCTGATTCACAAAGGGCATAAGAAGATCGGGTACCTGCGGGGGGATTTCCGCATCCGTCCTTTTCAGGCAAGAGCGTCGGGATTCCGTTCCGCATTGAGAAGAGCGTCTCTCGCACTCGCGCAGGAGCATGTGATTACGCTGCGGACTACGATGAATGGTGCGTATGAGGATATGAGACAGTATCTGTCGCGCGGTCATAAGCTGCCGACTGCCTTTTTTTCCGACAATGACATGATCGCGCTTGGGGCGGTCAAGGCGATGGCGGATCTGGGAATCCGGGTTCCGGATGATGTGTCTGTGGTGGGGTTTGATGATCTCCCGTTTTCTTCCATATCCGCGCCTCCGCTTACAACGCTGAGAGTGCCGAAGCAGGAGATGGGACGGGTGGCAGTGCGCCGGGTTGCGGAGATCATTAAAACGGGGGAGAGCCTGTGCCTGAAGCAGCAGGTTCTTCCGATGTTTATCGAACGTGACAGCGTGAGATCGATCGTTCCTTAGCGAAACGCTGATTCATACTGTTTTTGCAGGTTCGCTCATGACAGGTTCCTCATGACAGGTTCCTCATGACAGGTTCCTCATCACAGGTTCTTCACAGCAGGCTTTTTATAAAAGGAAGGGGAAGGAGCAGATGAAAGTTCTGAATTTTGGTTCTCTGAATATCGACTATACCTATAGCGTTCCTCATATTATCGTTGGAGGGGAGACGATGGCTTCCCTTGCGCTGAACGAATACTGCGGCGGGAAAGGCCTCAATCAGTCCATCGCGCTGGCAAGGGCAGGCCTTGACGTATGGCATGCCGGTACCATCGGATACGACGGGGACATGCTGACGGAGGCGTGTGAACGTGCCGGGATCCATGCGGAGCTTATCCGGAAGCTGGATGTCCGGAGCGGCCATACGGTCATCCAGGTGGACGAAAAGGGGCAGAACAGCATCATCCTTTATGGCGGAACCAACATGATGCAGGATGCGGAATATGTGGACGAGGTTCTTTCCCATTTCGATGCGGGCGACTGCCTGGTGCTGCAGAATGAGATCAACATGCTGGATTACATCATCGACAGAGCCTGTGAGAAGGGCATGAAGATCGTCATGAATCCGTCTCCGTACAATGACCGGCTTGCCGCCTGCGATCTGGGAAAGGTTTCCCTGTTTTTTGTCAACGAGATCGAAGCGGCGCAGATCACGGGCGATTCCGATCCGGATCATGCGCTGGAGGCGCTCCATGCGGTATATCCGAACGCCGCCTTTGTCCTGACGCTTGGTTCGGAAGGAGCCTGGTACTATGATGGAGAGCAGAAGGTCTTCCAGGGCATCTTCAAGGTGAAGGCGGTCGATACGACGGCTGCGGGAGATACCTTTACCGGATTCTTCCTTCGTAAGCTGATCGATGGCGCCCCCATACAGACGGCGCTTCTGACGGCAGCGAAAGCATCGTCGATCGCGGTGACCCGGAGCGGTGCGGCTCCTTCCATTCCATCCATGCAGGAGGTGGAAGAGGGCCTGGCAAAAGCGTGAGCTGTGCAGGGAAAGAAAGAGGAAAGCGTGGGCTGTACAGGAAAGGAAAGACGAAAGTGGGATATCTATTAGGAATTGATCAGAGCACACAGGGAACGAAAGCGGTACTGGTGGACGGTTCGGGGAGAATCGCCGGCAGGAAGGATCTGCCGCACGACCAGATCATCAACGGGAAGGGATGGGTTTCCCATGATCCGGAGCAGATCTGGGAGAATGCAAAGGCTGTGCTGCGCAGTGTGATCGAACATGTCGGCGTGCCGCACGGAGAGATCCGGGCGCTGGCGATCACAAACCAGCGGGAGACGACACTTGCGTGGAGCAGGAAGACCGGAAAGCCGCTTGCGCACGCCATCGTGTGGCAGTGCAGCAGGGCATCGGAGCTGTGCGCTCAGATCGCGAAGCAGCATGCCGGCTGGGAAGAGAAGATCTACGAAAGAACCGGAATCAGACTCTCTCCGTATTTTCCCGCCTCCAAGATGGCCTGGCTGCTTCAGAATGAGCCGGCGGTGGCGGAGGCTGCGAAGAACGGGGACCTGGCTTTCGGAACCATAGACGCTTATCTGGTATATCGCCTGACGGGAGGGAAGGAATTCCGGACGGATTATTCCAATGCAAGCCGGACACAGCTGTTCAATCTGCAGACGCTTTCCTGGGATGAAGAGATCTGCTCTTTGTTTGGCATCCCTGTTGAGGCGCTTCCCGAAGTGACGGATTCTGACGGCTGCTACGGCGAGACGGATCTGGACGGTTATCTTGCTGCGCCGGTTCCCATCCGCGGCGTGCTGGGAGATTCCCATGGCGCCCTGTTCGGGCATAACTGCCGGCAGAGCGGAGGGATCAAGGCGACCTATGGAACCGGATCCTCCATTATGCTGAATATCGGGGATGCGTTTGTGCGAAGCAGCCATGGCCTTACCACCTCCCTCGGCTGGAAGGCGGGCGGAAAGGTTGCATATGTGCTGGAAGGAAACGTCAATTATTCCGCAGCGGTGATCTCCTGGCTGAAGAATGACGTGCAGCTGATCGGGAGCCCGGCTGAGACCTCCCGGCTTTCGATGGAGGCGAACCCGGAGGACACAACCGTGCTGGTGCCTGCATTTTCCGGTCTGGGCGCTCCGTGGTGGAACAACGATGCCAGAGCTATGCTCTGCGGGATGAGCAGGACAACCGGAAAGAAGGAGATCGTGAAGGCAGCCTGCGAGAGCATTGCATATCAGATCAATGCGGTGGTTCAGGCGATGCGCGAGGATACGGGACTTGCGATTGAAACGCTGAGCGTGGACGGGGGCGCTACGGGAAATGAATTCCTGATGCAGTTCCAGAGCGATCTCTCGGCTGCGCTGATCCGGATTCCGGATATGCAGGAGCTGTCGGTTCTTGGGCCGGTTTATGCGGCGGGACTTGCGACCGGGTTCTATGACGAGCGTGTATTCCAGGCGCTTTCCTACAGGGAGTACCGGCCAAAGATGGCGGATGAAGTCAGGAACAGAAAACTGGACAGCTGGAATGAGGCGATCGAAAAGCTGCTGCGCTGAGGGAAAACCGGAGGCTGTTCGTTCCGTGCAGCTGTCCGGGCAGGGAACTGTCCGGACAATCGG
>CAJOQO010000193.1 GCA_905236545.1 uncultured Lachnospiraceae bacterium | reverse complement strand
CTGATATGCCACAGGTTCCGGTCGCGGGAATATCCTTTTCCCATGGAAAACGGGAGATTGATGCCGTGGCTCTTGCAGTATTCGATCTCATCCTCGCGGCTCTGGAGCGTCCACACATCCGTCATACGCCACGGAGCGATCACCTTCAGATCCGGAGCGAGCGCCTTGATGCCAAGCTCAAAACGGATCTGGTCATTGCCCTTGCCGGTAGCGCCGTGGCAGACCGCGACAGCGTCCTCCTTGCGCGCGATCTCCACCAGCTTCTTCGCGATAGCGGGGCGGGCCATCGATGTGCCCAGAAGATAGGCATGCTCATACACTGCGCCGGCCTCGACGCAGGGCATGACGAAATCATCGCAAAACTCGTCAACGATATCTTCTATATATAATTTGGAAGCTCCGCTGGAGAGCGCTCTTTCTTCCAGTCCGTCCAGCTCTTCCTCCTGTCCGCAGTCAACACAGCAGCAGACGACGTCATAGTCAAATGTTTCCTTCAGCCATGGGATCATAGCTGTGGTATCCAGCCCTCCGGAATAAGCGAGGATCACTTTTTCTTTTGCCATTGTATGTACTCCTTTCAGATCCGATCCGATCCGGATCTTGCCTCAGAATCCGCCGCGGAACGGAATATAGAAACCGTTTCCATATCTGTTTCCGCACAAACGTTACTATAGCGCTGTAAGAATATATATGCAAGCGGAAAATGATGAATATTTGAATGAATCGCGCATAAATGTATAATATGCATTGAAAACGAATAAAAATGCAGCAAAAGATCCATTCTGAGTCTTTACATTAAAGAGCAGGTGGGGTAAGATTGACGGCATGATAAGACCGATGCAGGGTAAGATTGATGGCATGATAAGCCCGATGCGGGGTAAGAAAGCCGGCAGGGCAGCACCGGACAGGACGCCGGCGCCGGAGGAATCCGGCTCCGGATGAAGCAGCAGGCGAATGATACAGGCGAAAGAGAAAGAAGAAACGGAAGACTCCGGATCAGGCATCGGATCAGGAAGAACAGACATAGATCGAAAATGAGAGGAATTGGAGAGGACAAAATGAAGATCAGGGTGGGCATCATAGGATCTACCGGTTACGCAGGGGCGGAGATTGTAAGGCTCCTGCTCCAGCATCCGGAGGCAGAGATTGTCTGGTACGGCTCGAGAAGCTATGTGGACCAGAACTACGCCGATGTCTACCGGAATATGTTCGAGCTGGTAGACGCGGCGTGCATGAATGACAATATGGAGGAACTGTCTGAGCGGGCGGATGTGATCTTCACGGCGACACCGCAGGGTCTGTGTGCGTCATTGATCAATGAAAAGATCCTGGAACGCGCAAAGATCATCGATCTGAGTGCCGATTTCCGGCTGAAGAGGGTCGATGTGTATGAGAAATGGTATCACCGGACCCATGAAGCACCCGGTTATCTCCCGGAGGCGGTCTACGGCCTGTGCGAGATCAACCGCGCAGACATCGCAAAAGCGCGGATCGTTGCGAACCCGGGCTGCTATACCACAACCTCCATTCTCACGCTTTACCCCCTGGTTGCGGAAGGGCTGATCGATCCGTCGTCGATTATCATCGACGCAAAGTCCGGAACCTCAGGCGCGGGCAGGAGCGCGAAGCTCCCGAACCTGTTCTGCGAGGTAAATGAAAGCATCAAGCCGTATGGCGTTGCCAGCCACCGTCATACGCCCGAGATTGAGGAACAGCTGAGCTACGCCGCGGGCATGGATTATCAGGCGGGAGAGAGCATCCTGATCAACTTCACGCCGCACCTGGTTCCCATGAACAGAGGCATCCTGGCCACCTGCTACGCATCGCTGACAGAAGGGGCAGATGCGCAGAAGATCCGGGAGGCATATGAGAAATATTATAAGGAAGAGTATTTCATCCGTTTTCTGGGAAAGGACAGCTTCCCTGAGACAAGGTGGGTGGAAGGATCGAACTTTGTCGACATCGGATATACCGTGGATATGCGCACAAACCGCGTGATTGCGGCGGGAGCGCTTGACAATCTGGTAAAAGGCGCTGCCGGCCAGGCCGTACAGAACATGAATCTGCTGTTTGGCCTTCCGGAGAACACCGGGCTGAAGCTGGTGCCGGTATTCCCGTGAGAAGGGCTGCAATGGGTGTTTGACAGGAATGGATTCCTATCTCATGGATACACAGATTATGAATCTGCCAACCATGAGATACAGATCGTGCATTCACAGATCACGACTACACAGATCGTGTATTCAAAGATCATGACTACACAGATCATGAATTCACAGATCACGGGCGAAGGGAACCTGAGCGCTGAGACAAAGAATACGGAAGAGAAGACAACAGCTGAGAAAACAACAGCTGAGAAGAGTACAGCAGAAAAGAACACAATAGAGAAGGGTATTACCGAAAAGAATTCAACAGAAAGATTTCAGGAGAAAGAATTCAGCAGAAACACTTCAGCAGAAAAGAATACAGGTAGAAATGGAAGCATACAATATGAATAAAGAAAAGTTCGAGATGTTTGACGGCGGCGTGACTGCGCCGGAGGGGTTCCGGGCGGCCGGGATCTGCGCCGGGATCAAGAAGGACCGGAAGGATATGGCGATGCTCGCCAGCAGCAGGCCATGCACACTGGCAGGCGCATTTACCCAAAACCTGGTAAAGGCATCTCCGGTGGTATGGGATCAGAATATCGTCCGGAACTATGCGAGCGCGCAGGCCTGCGTGATGAACAGCGGAGTTGCCAATGCGTGCACCGGCGCGCAGGGCGATGAATACTGCGCACAGAGCGCGGAAGAGGCTGCACAGG
>CAJOQO010000192.1 GCA_905236545.1 uncultured Lachnospiraceae bacterium | reverse complement strand
CATAGCAAAGAGGTTCTTTCATCCTTTAAGATGCTTTCCATGAATTGGCAGAATAGTAAATGAAAGTAGCGAGCAATCTTCCATCATCTGTAATATGAATTGCGGTAATATAAGAAAACATGGGTATCTAATAGCAGCATCTCTTGCTTAGAATACAGCAAATCTATCTGTCCGAAACGCAGCCGCAGGCAGTCCGGATGCTCCATAAAGATTGGGTCTGCAAAAGTTTTTCCAGGCATACCGCACATACACTGGCTCCATCACCTGATCTGACCACAGGAGTACCGTATTCACTTCAACCTTCCCCTGCGCAGGATAGAATACTCCGTCTGTGCCCGCAATTTCAAAACCCGACAATTCATCTCCATGCACCTGAAGGAATCCACCTGTATCTGCAAAATACACATATGCCTTTCCGTCCCTGCAGTCTGCCCGCTCTGCAACAGGTGCGTCCGCCCAGATGTCTTCTCCGTATACTTTATTTCTTGCCTGCAGTGCAAGCCGAAAGCCGACGGTCTCCTTGTCCAGCGGGTGGATGTTGTCAAACTCACCGCAATCGGTCAGAACAGCCAGGCCTGTACCGGCAACCGTCCTGCTGATCTTCATCTGTTGATCCCGCATCATCGCCCAATGTCTGTTGTCGATTCCCTGAACAGCATCTGCTTTCGCGACATACATGGGGAGCTGCACAAACAAAAACGGCATACGATCGTCGTTCCACTGCTGCCGCCATTCAGAGATGAGAGATACCATCATCCAGTCATATCCCGCATATTTTGCCTCATCTTCCTCACCCTGGTAATAGAGGAAGCCCCGTATGGCATAGGGGCGTATCCTTTGCACCATAGTATAGAACAACCCCGCAGGACGGAAAGGTGACTGCTTTCCGGCAGGCTGCGGCCACGGGCACAAGCCGCATTCTTCATTCAGCACCTCCCAGGAGACATTCGGATCTTCCCTTCTTTTTTCCTGAATACGTGCATTCCAGGCCTCCCATTCCCGGTTGTACTGTTCCATCTCGATCTGATACTGCTGCTCTGTTTTATCTCCCACAAGCGCATCATATTCTTCTATATAGGAGACACCCGCTGCAGTCTTCATCAGCTGTTCCCGGCTCATCCAGCAGCTGATGGATGTACCGCCCCACGCACAGCAGATAATACCGACCGGAACGTCCATCGCGGCTCGAAGATGCTTTGCAAAATACCATGAAACTGCACTCATTACAGCGCTGGTGTCAGGACCGCAGACCTCCCATTCGCTTTCTGCTTCCCTTGCCACCAGTTCTGCTCCTGTCACAGCACACTTGGGCGTCATGTAAAACCGGATGTCCGGATCAAAGCTGCCTGCAACAGCCTGTTCGCCGTTCATGCTGTTGATCAGTTCCAGTTCCATATTGCTCTGTCCGCCTGCAAACCAGACCTCTCCTACCGAAATATCAGAAAATTCCAGTTTCTCGTCTCCGCAGCTGATCGTCATCTGCAGCCCCCTTGCAGTATCCGTCGCAGGCAGATGCACCATCCAGGCCCCTGACTGCTGACTCACCCCTGTCACGGTCTGTCTGTCCAGCGACACACAGACCTCAGACAGAGGAGCAGCCTTACCCCATATCGGAATGGCCTTCCCCCTCTGCAAGACCATATGATCTGAAAAGACCGCTCCTGCTGTCAGCATCTTCTATCCCTCCTTCCCTGAATCCTGTCTGTTCCTCATCGGATATCATAAACACTGCGAACAATGAGCGTATCGGCTCCTCCGCGCAGTATCCGGAGCGTCCTGCTCCCCGGTTCCATATCGAAATAATTGTCCTCCAGCACCAGGCTGCCATCTTCGGATGCGATCTCAACTGAACGGGCATATGCATCCGCAGTAACTGTGATCATAACGCCCGAAGGATCAACGCACACCTGCAGATGAGGATCTTCGAAGGCATAATGCTTAGGAGCCGCAAACAGAACACTTCCCGATGAACCTTCCCTCTCCATGCGGTATGTAAGATGATGCTGTCTCGGATCGATGTCCGAAAGATCGATCTTCGGAAATGCTTCCGCGCTGAAGGGGGCTGTATGTGTTTCAAACCGCCCTTCTCTCACGATCTTGCCGTCCGGCGTCCGGAGTTCCCAGACCACTGTATCTTCCACCGTGTCGAAAGTCTCATTGCTGACACACAGCTTCGCGGAAAACCTGACCTGTTCCGGTTCACTGATGCAGGTTCTTCCCATCGACGGCAGACTCGTCTCCTCACAGCTTAGAAGCACCGGCGCAAAGAAACGCTTCGCGCTGTAGTGCAGTGCCTTCCACCTCCCGTAATAATCCACGGAGGACCAGGAAGCGACCGGCCAGATGTCATTCAGCTGCCAGTAGATCGCGCCCATGCATCGATTGTCCGTGCGGTTTCGCCGCAGGTGCTCCACCCCGTAGCGGATCGCATCCGCCTGCAGGAGCTGAGAGGCATAGACCAGCAGGGAAAGATTCGTCGGATACAGATAATTCTGCGACAGATACTGCAGGATCTTACCGTTTGCCCCGCTGTTTCTCTGGTGCATCTCCATGACATAGGAGAAGATATTGCGGTCCTGCGGGAGTGTAAAGGAGCGGATCGTCTCCATCGCCGGAAATGACTGGAATCCGAATTCCGACAGATAACGGAAATAGTATGCCCGATACCCGGTGAACGGTACGCCCCCATGCCACACATCCCAGTAATGCACATCGCCTCTGTCCGGATCGCGGGGAAAAACAAACTTCCCTCCGGAGGATGGTGAAGACGGCCAGTAGAACCGGTCCGGATCCTCCTCTTTCAGAATGCCGGGAATGATATACTCGTTCTGGATCAGATAATCCGCAGCGGTCTCATCCGTTCCGTCGTATTCTCTCTCGAGTGCAAACTGTTCCATCTCGTTGTTGCCGCACCAGAGAAGAAGACTCGCGTGGTGCCTGAACCTGCGCACGTTTTGCCGGATCTCCTGTGTGATGCTCGTTACAAAAGATTCCGTCAGCCTGTAATTGGCGCACGCGAACATCAGGTCCTCCCACACGACAAGACCCAATTCATCACACAAGTCATAGAAGTCATCATCCGGATAAAAGCCGCCGCCCCAGACACGGATCGCATTGAAATGCGCGTCGCGGCAGTCTCTGAGCAACACCTCCGTACGGCTCCGGCTCCTTCTTGACAGGATGCAGTCCTCCGGGATGTAATCAGCGCCCATGGAGAAGAACGCCTGTCCGTTGACCATGGCAGCAAAACTCTCACCCCACCTGTCCTCTTTCTGCAGCATAGCTGCGCTGCGAAGACCGATCCGGAGTTCCTTTACATCCTCTTCCCGCAGGATGATACTGCCCTCGTTCTGTTCCTCATCAGATGATGCTGCAGCCGCATAGGCGGATACACGAAGCGTATAGAGCGGCTGTTCCCCAAGTCCGTTCGGCCACCACAATGCCGGTGATGGAACGGCAAAACGCTCTCCGGGCTGAAACTGCCAGGTCTCACCATCCGGCGCAGTCAGCGTCAGTTCTGTCCTGTCTGCGGTACCTTCCGTAATCACTTCCGCAGTCAGATACACGCATGCATGTCCTTCCCGCGCGATCCTGCCGCCGTCCTGTGCCTCATTCACCGGTACGCCGTCCTGCGTCAGGACCTCCTGATGCACTCTCACATCGAGGATACGCGCATCCTCCCAGCCCAGCAATTCCACATCCTTCCAGATCCCCTGGTCCGGAAGCCGCGGGCCCCAGTCCCAGCCGAACATGCAATGCGCTTTCCGAAGATGAGGAAAACCGCGCATCGATTCAGCAGACCCGCCCAGATGATGTTTCTGATCCGCCTCGCGTATAAAGCGCAGCGGAGAATGCGTGATCACAGTGAGTATGTTGTCCTCTTCCTTCAGCAGCTCTGAGACCGGATATTCCCAGGCGATATGCATATTGTCCGTGCTGCCCAGCTTTACACCGTTCAGATACACATCCGAGAGCGTATCGATCCCGTTAAAGCGGATCACCTGGTGCGCGCAGCGGGCAATATGCTCCGGAAGATCAAACCTGCGCTCGAAGGTGTAGTCCTCCTCCATGAGAGGAAGCGCTTTCAGTTCATTGTCTCTGTAATACGGGTCTTCCATCTCTCCCGCATCCAGCAGAAAAGAATACACGGATCCGGGAATCTGTCCGGTCACAGTATGCCCATCCCCGCAGGTCATGTTCCATGATCCGTTTAAACTCCACTGCTCCATATTCTCACGTTACCTCCCCATCAAAGTTTTTATGCACTATGCGCTTTAGCCTCCTGAGAGCTTCAATACACATCCTGCCATTATGGTAAGGACATTTCCAGGGTTGTACAATAGCTGTTTTGTCCGTCACCACTCCATCTGCTCCTACGCTCTCAAACCATTCAGAGCCAGGACGGGTATCACGCAGATAGTCACGTATAAAGTCCCATTCATTCCATGCAGCATCAAGACACATATCATGATCCATAGCATGCCGCGGAGTCCTTGCGCGTCCCACTCGTTCTGCCATATTGAGAAGCCCTGTCAGGCATTCAGCCTGTACCCACCAGACGCGTCTTTCCTTGACGAGGCCGTATTCACTTTCTTCTGCCAGAGAACGCCCGTCAAAGGCTGCATGGATTGCTTCTTCGCTGATATCAAGGGTGATGGGGCGAATCCTGCTGTCCAGCTCAGGATCATCTAGTACATCAAGTGCCCGATCGATCAGCCAGCCTGCTTCGATATCGTGTCCGTAAGAATACAGATCGATCAGGGAATGGTACGTCCGGTCAAAGAATACAAGGCCATGATGAAGCGCAGGAGAATAGATATGGTCCGCATAAAGACAGACTGTCTTGTGAAGATACGCAGCAGTTTTTTCTCTGGTACGCCCTGCAGCTTTTTCTGCCTCAAGAAGCCCTGTATAGGCTTCCAGTACGTGAAGCAGCGTGTTCATCGTCTTCTCCGCCATGACCCCGTTTTCAGACAGTTTTTCATTACTCTGCGAATGGAACCAGCGTGTGTAGGCTTCGCAATACCCTGCATCATCTGTGCATCGCTGCTCGATCAGATCACGGATCTCCTCTGCCAGATCAAGTGCCTCCGCATGCCCGGAAGCCCTGTAATAAGCAGACAGGGCATAGATCCCAAAAGCCTGGCAGTAAGTGTGCTTGGTAGTATCAAGAGGCTTCCCATCATACGTGGCCGACCAGAACAGTCCTCCTGCTTCCCGGTCATGAAACACATCCCTAAGGAAACGAAAAGCATGGTCTGCATGCGCCAGCAAAGCCTTGTCTTCCCTGTTTTCCTCCCTGGAGAAGAGGAACGCCTCCGAGAAAAACCACAGGATCCGGCTGTTCAGGATACAGCCCTTCTCAGCCTCCGGATCCCTCCTGAGGTCATGCCCCACATAGCCTGTATATCCGCCGTATATGTCATCCCGAAGTCCTGCCCAGAACGGGATCAGTCTGTCCCCCAGTTCGTGAGAGATCTCTCTATACATATGCGGGGCATCCATATGCCCCGCAGTTTTGTCATATCTCATCATAGATGTTCTGCCTTATCCTTTTACCGCTCCGCCCGTGATGCCGGAATAGATCTGATCCTGGCAGAGCACAAAGACGATCAGAGCCGGCAGGAATGAAATGATAACTCCCGCGCATATCAGGTTGTACTGGCTTCCCATCGGACCTACGAATGTATACAGCGAGGTCGCAATGGTATGAAGCTTCTTGTCCATCAGGTAGAGATTTGCACAGTAGTACTCATTGTATACGCTTACACCCTTCAGGATGCAGGCTGTCATGATCGCCGGCTTGAGAAGCGGCAGGATGATCTTCCAGTAGATCTGCCAGTAGCTCGCACCGTCTATGATAGCCGATTCATCCAGCGATACAGGGATATTCTCCATGAACTGTATAAATATATAGATGGATATGACATCCGTCCCGCACATCATGATGATATAACCATGGAGCGTATTGACCAGATGCAGGGATGACATAACGTTATAGACTGTAACCTGCATGGCAACAGAGGGCAGGAGCGACGCAAAAAGATACAGACTGCGGACAAGCCCATTTCCCGGAAAAGCGAATCGATTCAGGATAAAAGCAAGCTGCGTGCCCACGATGACAGATACCAGCAGGACAAATACCATGACGATAAATGAATTGAAGAATGCCCGTCCCATATCTGCCTGCTTGAATGCCTTGACAAAATTGTCAAAAAAGAGAAAGCTTTTCGGCGGTGTCATGACATTGGTGGACTTGTATTCTGCCTCTGTCTTAAACGCGGTGATCACGCAGGAAACAAGCGGAATTACGGCACACAGGCCAAAGAATATCAGGCTTCCATACTCCACGATCGTCCAGACAACTGCTCCGACCGACATACTCTTATGCTTCTTTTTATACTTATTCGCCTGCTTCATCCCCTTGCTCCTCCTTTCTTCAGCACTCTCTTTCTCTCCTTTTCCGCCTTTAATCTGGCTTTCTTCGCTGCATAGGACTCATCCTCGGATTCTGCATCACGGAAGACGAACTTGAAGAAGAGCTTCTGCAGGATCGTGCAGGCAAATATGATAAGCAGAAGAACCACTGCCATTGCGGAAGCCAGTCCGACCTTCTGACTGACATGCGCGATCTCATTCATGATAACGAAATAGGTTCCCGTCCCGTTCGCACCGTTCGTGATAACATATGGCTGTTCGAAAGCGGACAGAGAGCCGGTGATCGACAGGATGATGTTTAGCGTCACGATCGTCTTGATGGATGGCAGGATCACATTCTTGAAGGTCTGCCATTTATTTGCACCGTCAAGCGCTGCCGCTTCATACAGCACCTCGTCAACTGACATGATGGCACCTATAAACAGAACCATGTTCTGACCGAAATACCTCCATACACTCGTCGCAACCAGCGACCAGTTGTTGACCGATTGATCCTTCAGCCAGTACGGAAGATTATCAAGGTTGAATCCGCACCATTGCAGAACCGTATCAAACACAAATCCTCGCGTATAGAAGAACTTGAATATGAAACCGATCGCTATGCCATTGATCAGATACGGAAAAAACATCAGGCCCTTGAAGAATTTACCGCCCTTGACCCTGAAACTCAGTATAGTCGCCAGATACAGTGAGATTACAAGCTGGATCAGCGCACCGACAACATAATACAGCGAGAGTTTCAGCGCTCCGAAGCAGTCGCTGCGCCGGAATACATCCACATAGTTCTTCAGTCCGACGAACTGACGTTTATCAACCGGCGTTGTGTACTTCATCTTATAGAAACTGAAACGAACCATCTCCGCGAACGGATAATACGTAAACAGGATCAAAAGTCCCAGCGGGATGATCATGAACGCGATCGGAAGCCAGACCTTCTGTCCCTTTCTGGATCTGGCCCATTGAAGAAAACCGCCGGATGTTGTTTTCCGGGGAGAACCCGTATG
>CAJOQO010000191.1 GCA_905236545.1 uncultured Lachnospiraceae bacterium | reverse complement strand
GATATTGAACAGCTGGGGCAGCTCGTCAAAATGAATCTTGCGCAGCAGCCTGCCTACCGGCGTGATTCTGTCATCTCCCTTCGCGGCCAGTCTCGCCCCGCTCTGGTTTTCCGAATCGACGCGCATGGACCGGTACTTAATGATCCTGAACACCCGTCCATACTGTGTCAGGCGCTCCTGCCGGTAGAAAACCGGACCTCGGTCATACAGTTTTACGCAGAGCGCAATCAGAAGAAGCAGCGGGGACAGCACGACCGTCAGAAGCACACAGATCAGGATATCGAGGAGTCGTTTGACAAACATCTGTTCTGCCGTGATCCCCCTGTTTCGCATCAGAAGAAGCGGAGTATCAAACATGTGGATCTTCTCCGCTCCCATCAGCATAATATCAGAGATCTTCGGACTGCAGTAACAGCGAATCCCCTTTTCAAAGCAGTATTTGACGAGAATGTTTCTTTCGTGAGATGAAATATCACCCACGATGCAGGCCTCGTGGTTCATGATGTGGTCCTTGATATAGCCGATCCCGCGGCTGATCGGAACCGCTTCCTCAATATCATACTTATCCCTGCGGGTTGCGATATTCTTCAGAAGCTTTTCGGGATTATGCTGATCATAGATCAGGATAACGGACTTCGGCGGATAGATCGTGTTGTAGATCCATCTCATGAAGATAACCCACAGGATCACAAGAATCAGATTGACTGCCGTCAGCTTCAGCATCGGCGTAAGATGAGCCGGAAACTTCCAGCGCCCGATCAGGGCAAGCTGGACATAGGCAATGATATTTGTGCAAATCACGGAACATATCTGCGCGATAATGACATCCTGAACGCGCATATATCCGACCTTCAGCGCCCCGAACAGCTTCGACATCAGAAAGACGATCAGGGCATAGAGACCGAACAGAACCCAGTTGCCGCGCCTCCAGTAAAACATCTGAATCACGGACCTGCGGTTGTATTCCTTAAACCAGATATACGCGAAATTGGCGGTCTGCAGCCCGATCACAAGCACAGACGCAAAAAACATGATCAGGCGTTTGTATCTCTCTCTGTCCATAGATCCAACGCTCCTGACAATCTCATACCAGTGTTACTGACAATCTCATACCAGTGTTACACCTTCTCAAGGAGCTCCTGAAGGGCAAAAACGGCGTCTGACTCATCCGTTCCATCGCAGCGAAGAAGCGCATCCTTCCGGGAATTGGCCTGTGCCCTGAGAACACTCAGCACACTTCGCAGGTTGTAACACTCATCTCCGATCAGCAGCTCGCTTCTGCAGCGGTACTCCATAGCCTTTTCGCAGATTGCCCCGGCCGGTCTCAGGCGAAGGCCGCCTGACCAGCCAAGCAGAATCTTTTTCTCTACCATCCTCTACTCACCCTCCGTCTGCACGGCATGACTTGTCGACACGACTGTGAGCGTAACATCCGCGGCAAGCTCATATCCCTCCGGAAGCGTAACCTGGACCGGAAGCTCATAGCTCCCCTCCACCGCGCAGGGCGAGAGGTCAACACTCAGGACAAGCGCATCCGCGGAAAGCTTCTGCGCTTCCTCGGAAAGCGCATGCACCTTTACGGACACCTCATCCGCCGGGGTAAAGACCAGATCCATTCCTTCCGGCTTGCCTGTAAAATGAATCGCGCTGAGCGGAATGGGAAGCGTCACGTCTCCGTTCGCTTCAATTGCCACCTCAACCTGAACCGAAGGATCCGCGTCGGAGATCAGCTTCAGGCCGGCCATGTCAGCAAGCGTCGCGGTCAGGTCGATCTCGACCGTCACATCCTCGGCGGCGCCTGTCACATCCACCGGATCCGCCACATCAAACATTGCTCCGACGGCTTCCAGCGCTTCCTCCGTACCGGCCACACTGATCGTCTCCGGAATCGTCGTGATTCCCGATACACGATAGCCCCATGCCGGAGCGCCGACCGTCTGCACACGAATCGGGACATCTGTCCTGATCCGCCACAGATCCACCATTACCTCCACCGTATGGTTGACGAGCACATTGCCCCTCTCATCCTTGAATTCGAGGCTTGCAAGCTGCGCATCCGTAAAGGTATCGCCATTCTTATCATAAATCTTCAGCGTGCTCAGGACAGTACGGTCTTCCTCCATCCCTTCCACATTAACCGGCGCAACGACCTGATTGATGATATTGATCAAAGAACCCGGGCCGGCGATTACGATATTCTTCCCCTCTTTGATCGTGCTCGTACCGACTTCATAACCGGATACCGGAACCCCCTCGGCCGATACCGAGGCGACAAAGGTCTGTTCCACCTTATCCTCCAGCGTCACCTTCAGGCTGGAAGGAGTAATGTCGATCTCGTCCCAGGTCACGGCGGTATTCGAGCAGGCTACCGTGAGCGGGACGGTATTCATCTCGGTGATATTATTCATGTCTGCTTCCACATAGAAGTCAGACCCGTCCTTGCTGAGGTTCTCCAGAACCGAACGCTTCTCCGTGACCTTCAGCGTCACGGTTCCGCTTCCCTGCGCTTCGATCACCTTTCCGATATCGGCAACAGAATCCTGATTGACAATCGTAATCGGAATATTCGGAAACAGAGTGGTTCTTGTCGGATTGTTTACATTTGTGACCATCAGCCAGATTCCGATCGCGATCAGAAGCGACAGAAACTTGAGCCACAGATTGCCCAGAATGGCTTTCCGGATCTTACGTCCCATCTACTTCGCCCTCCTGAACAGATGATTTCTCCGGCGGCCGGCGGCTGTCTTATTCTGCGCCTCGATCAGGCGGTCGCGCAAAGTCTTCTCTGTGACGCTGCGCTGCAGAACGCCTCTGTACGCAAGCGAGATTCCGCCGGTTTCCTCAGAAACGATAATGGTAAGGGAATCCGTCGCCTCAGACACCCCCACGCCGGCGCGGTGCCTGGTGCCCAGCGCTTTCGACAGCGATTTATTGTCGGACAAAGGGAGGTAGCAGGTCGCCGCAGTAACCCGGTCTGCGCGGATGATCACCGCGCCGTCGTGCAGCGGCGTGTTGTGCTCAAAGATATTGATCAGGAGCTGACTGGTCACCAGAGCGTCGATCTCAATGCCGGTTCTCTCATACTCCCTCAGGTTTTCATTCTGTTCGATTACGATCAATGCCCCCGTACGGTCCGCTGACATCTCCATCGACGCCCGGACAAGTTCATCCAGCGTTCTGTCCGAAAAACGGCTGGTGTAATTTCTCGAAGAGCCAAACAGAACGGAGTGATTCAGCAGCTCTCTTTCTCCGAGGGACTCCAGAACCTTTCTCAGCTCCGGCTGGAAGACGACAACAAGCGTAATAATCGCGATGCTCAATCCCTGATTGATAATATAGATCAGGGTATCCATCTGCAGCAGGTAAATGACTGCAAGCGCAGCGGCAATCACCATGATTCCGCGCAAGAGTGTCCAGGCATGGGAACTCTGGATCCAGTTCAGCAGCCGGTACACCAGCCATGCCAGGATCAGGATCTCAAGAATATCGATCAGGGTCAGCGTCACATTCGGCAGATTCAGTCTGGTGAGATAAGTGTTGGCCCTGGTTATGAAGGCATTGATCCAGGAAATCATCTGCGCCTTCCTCCTCTTTTCGGCACTGCTTCCACATAATAGCAGAAATCGTCGTCCTCAAACTCCAGAACCTGCATGTTCCGGTAATCAAGGTCTTCCTCACGCGTACGGCTTCCATGATGTCTGCCATCCCCGGAATCCGTTTCCCACATCTCCTCCTCAGGCACGAAGCGGCGGGGAGATCTTTCTTCCCTGTGTGTCGACATATTGATCCTCTCAAGCTCCAGAAGCATCCCGCGGTACTGCTCTCTCAGTTTCTCAAGTTTTCGCGCACCGGCGCAGGAGAAGACAAAGCCCAGAACGATGGTTACCGCCAGAACGCTGAGCCATGAGACCAGCACGGTGATAATCAGGCTCCCCGTCTGATCCTTCGCAACCGCGTCCAGAACCATATCCATATTCAGCGCGGCCAAAGTCCCGGCAGCAAGAAAGAAAAGCAGGGTAACAAGGATCCCCCATCTCCAGACCGGATTCGTGATCAGATCAAACCTGCCCGTATTCTCTGCTTTCCGGATCTTTTTCCCGTAGCAGGCTTCAAAGATGGAAAGCCTTGTCATCAGTCGAATCTTTTCCTGATCAGGCATATGCCGTCCTCATCAAAACGCAGCGCATTCCAAAGCCGCCGCGGACCTTTCAAACGGATCTTTTCACTGCGAGTATACCACACAACACAGGTTCCGTCACCTTACATGGATCCCGTTCACCAGCACTTCGTCCGTGACCGGGATCACGATACACTTTCTTCCGTCGATGACACGGGTCTCAACCAGGTCTGTCCGGTCCGGACTTACCGTAATCGTAACATCCGGCGTATGGACTTCAAACTTATTCTTCGCCCTGATATTGGAGGCCAGGATCCTTTCATCCTTTCCGATGTTTTCCTCGTATGCTTCCTCCAGGCCCCGGATCTCTTCCTCCCTGACGCCGGCCCTGCTGAGAATCACTCTCACATCTCCGATGCCCAGACTGTCCGGATCCGGATCATCCTCATGTTCCTCCTTCCTCTCCAGAAGCGCATCGTGGATCTCCTTTACCGTCTCAAAATCACACCGCTCTCCCAGCGACTGCTCCAGCACCAGATCAAAGGCTTCCTTCTGAAGACCGGCCGGAAGGGGCGTTCGGCATCCGAGAACAGCCTCTGTAAAGTCAAGATGCAGATCCTCCGCATCCCTGGAATAGTACAGGCAGCTGTGGATATCATTGCCCCGGTCTGTAAAGGCCGGAAACAGAAGGCCAAGCGAAGGCATCCCGACGATCCAGTCCCGGATCCGGCTCCGAAACGAAGCGCTTCCCTTATCATAGGAAAGAGCGGGCTTTGCCAGATCCACAGGGCAGACCGCCATCTGGAAGTAGTCATAAACCTCCTGTGACGCGTCAAACATTTCGATCCCATCCGTACCGCGTCCGGGAACATCATATGCATTTGCAATCAGGAGGATCAGGTAATGATCACTCGTCACATAGCTTTCAATGACCCTGTCGTAGAACTGGTTCAGGAGGTCTTCCTCTTCCAGATGGCTCTGCCTGAGCCTGTAAAGAAAGCTCTGTCTGCCTCCCTCCGTCTCCTCCTCATCCGGAAACTCCATGTCAAGAAGGTTCTTTCCGATCGTACCGGACAGGCTTTTCCGGAAGATCTCCAGATACTTGAATCGCTCTTCCTCCTCCAGGAGCGCAAAGCTCTGCGAAAAGGTCATGATCTTCTCCTTCCCGGCGCTCACGTAGCACCCTGCGATCCGGCTTATGGTCTGCCGGGTTGGAAGAAGCAGCTTCTTAATCTCCGCAATCTCTTTTTTATTCATCGATCTGTCATCTCCTTTGTGGTTGCGCATCTCCCGGGTTATGCGGTATTCTGTCAGCAGAGTACGCTCAGACACATCCATGAAACAGATCAGATTCTTTTCTTTTCTCCTGAATCTCCTTTATCCGCCCAGGTGTCCTGTCTGCGAGAAGATCCTGCTCCATGATGAGCCGCTTGTCTGCCGGCGATGCGCGGTATCTCTTCCTTATGTGGAAGAGCCTTACTGTATGTGCTGCGGCAAGCCCCTGATGCGCGTGGAAATGGAATACTGCAGCGATTGTGAAAAGCGCAGGCATCCGTTTGAGGAAGGACGTGCTGTCTTCCGCTACGAAAGAGGGCTCCGCCTTTCGGTGAACCGTCTGAAATTTCTGGGAAGAAGGGAGTATCTTCCATTCTTCGGCGAATGCCTCCGCCGCCTGCTCCTCGAGATGCAGCCATTCTGGCAGGCAGAATGTCTCGTGCCGATCCCGATGCATCCGAAAAAACGTGCGAAGCGCGGCTTTGACCAGGCCGTCCTGCTTGCCCGCCAGATCTCCTGCCCCTCCCTCCCCTGTGCAGAGAAGCTTCTGGAAAGGCAGCGCTTCACAGAGTCTTCCAAAAAGCTTGGCCGCTCCCAGAGAAGAAAAAATCTCCGGGGCGTATTCCGCATACACCCCGGTGCCGGTATTCCGGAATCGGTCATTCTGGTTGATGATATATACACCACCGGAGCAACCATGGATGAGGCTGCATTCACCCTGAAAAAAGCCGGGGTGAAAAGGGTTTACTTCCTCACCCTGTGCATCGGACAGGGACAGGACTGATCCTGCACCGGACGCGAAAGCTGCAAAGCCGCGGCTTTATCCGGCGATCATACGCGCCAGGCTGATCAGGACAGGGATCGTCAGCATGCTCAGGAGCGTAGAAACAACAAAAACCTGCGACGCGAATTCATAATCCTTGTCATATCGAAGCGCCATCATCATGCCCGTCGTCGCACACGGGCACGCAGCCGGTATCAGAAGCGCATAAAAGATCGCATCCGTCAGAGGGAGGAACCGCCTTACCGCAAGCAGCATGACGAATGTAACCGCCGGCGCCACGAGGAGCTTGAGCGCGGTCACAAGAAACAGTCTCGGGTTCCGCCAGATTCCCCTCAGCCCGGTCTGTGCCAGGGCAGTGCCGGCGACGATCATTCCCATCGGCGTGTTCATGGAACCGATATACCAGATCGCCTTTGCCACATGAGCCTCGATCCTGATCCGGAATACGAAGATCACGATACCGATCAGCACACAGAGAACCGTCGGTGACAGGAGGCCGCTCAGAACATGCCTGAGGGACGTCTCTCCTGTGATCTGGATCAGGCCATGGGTCCAGGTGAGGATATTGAACGCAATCATGTATCCGGTGACATATATGACCGCCTCCTGGCCGAAGACAGCCGAAACAAGCGGGATTCCCATGAAACCGCAGTTGCTGTACACCGCAAGATAACGTTCCATCCCGATCTCCGGATGAAGGCGCTTCCTCCCCAGCATCAGCTGGGTAAACGGTATGACGACAAGATGGGACAGGAATCCCAGAACAATCGAAAGAAAAAATCCCCGGAGAACCTCAGGGCTGTATTTCATCGAGATCATCGCGTCCAGCAAAACCGCCGGCGTGACCACCATCAGAAGGATCCCTGAGATTACCCGGTTTCCATCATGATCGGTCAGATGCGTCCGGTATATGACATAACCGACAAGGATCATCAAAAACATGATGATCCCCTGACCGGATAGAATCTGAAACATCAGCCGCTCTCCCTCACATCTTCTCCGGTGCCGTGAATCCGAGCAGGTCGATTCCACATTCCAGTACCCGGAGGGTCAGAGCCAGAAGCGCGATATAGGAGTTTCTCTGCGCCTCAGCCGGTTCAGTCAGGATCTTTGTCTCATGGTAGAACCGGTTGAACTGATTGGCAAGTTCATAGATATATCCGCAGATCTTATGCGGCGCCAGCTCCTCCCCGGCCTGAAGGACTGCCGGCGCAAACGCCGTCAGGGTCAGGCCGAGCGCCTTCTCGGCGTCCCCCGCGGGTGGCAGGATATCCAGAGCGCCAGTCTCTTCCCATGTCTTTCCGTTCTCTTCCAGGTACCTTCTGAGAATCGACTTGATCCGGACTATGGTATAGAGAATATACGGGCCGGTGTTTCCCTCAAAAGAAGTGAATTTGTCCGTATCAAAGATATAATCCTTTGAAGCCTGATTCGACAGATCGCCGTACTTGATCGCGGACAGGGCAACGATCCGGGCGGTTTCCTCTGCTTCCCCGGGATCCGTCTCATGATTCTCGAGAATCTTGCGAAGCATCTCCTGATTGATGTCGGTAATCAGGTCCTCCAGACGTATCACGCCTCCATCCCTGGTCTTAAAAGGCTTTCCATCTCTGCCGTTCATCGTCCCGAAGCCAAGAAAGGTAAGACCGGTATCCTCCTCTACAAGCTTTGCCTTGCGCGCGCAGCGGAATACCTGCGTAAAATACAGATCCTGTCTTTTGTCCACCACATAGATGATCTGGTCCGGCTTCCAGTTTTCCATACGCATCACAATCGTCGCAAGGTCTGTTGTATTATAGAGCGATGCCCCGTCCGATTTCAGGATCATGCAGGGAGGAATCTTTTTCGTATCGGAATCCTGAGCGACATCGACAACCAGCGCACCCTGATCCAGGTGCGCATATCCTTCTCTTTTCAGATAGTCGACCAGATCCGGAATATACGGCTGCGCGTCTGACTCCTTCTTCCACAGCTCAAAGGAAACATTCAGGCTGTCATAATTCTTCTTCAGATCCGCAATCGAAACATCCAGAATATGCTGCCAGATGGCATGATAGCCCCTGTGGCCATGCTGAAGCTGCCCGGTTGCCTTCAGCGCTTCCTGGCGGAATTCCTCATCCTCCTTCGACCGTTTGCTTGCCTCGGGATAGATCTTCTCCAGCTCACTGATCGTAAACGGAGCCTCCTTCGGATACTCCCCCTCGAAGGCATCGTCAAAATACGGAAGTTCCGGCTTCTCGCAGCGAAGCTGCGCGATGATCAGTCCCATCTGAAGCCCCCAGTCTCCCAGATGCACATCGCCGATCGTATCATAACCCAGGAAGCGCAGGATCCGTTTCACGCTCTCACCGATCACCGCGGATCTGAGGTGGCCGACATGAAGCGGCTTGGCTACATTGGCTCCGCCATAGTCGATTATGACCGTCTTATTTCCGCCGGTTTCAGGAACTCCCAGGCGTTCGTCCTCTTTCATCCCGTTCAGGAAGCCGGAGAGCAATCCGCCCGACAGCTTCAGGTTCAGGAATCCCGGCGCCGCAGCCTGCACACTCTCGAACGCATCGCATCCGTCAAGGATATCCGCCACATCCTGCGCGATCATAAGAGGAGCCTTGTGATAGCGCTTCGCGCCGGCCATTGCCCCGTTGCACTGATACTCGCAAAGATCCGGCCTGTTGGACAGCGTCACTTTTCCAAGGTCCGCATCATATCCTGCCATCCCGAACGCTTCTGATACATATTTGCTGATCAGATCCAGAATCTGTTCCATCAATATAAGTCCTCCTTGGATCATTCTTTGTTTCTCATTCTTCATGGATCCAGTCCAGATAACGCCGGACTTCCCGCTCAAACCCGTTCTCCGAAGGTTCATAAAACCTGATGTCCCCCAGTTCCTCTGGCAGATACCTCTGTCTGGAGAAATGCTTTGGGAAATCATGGGCATACTCATATCCGATTCCGCGTCCCAGCGATGCACTTCCCTGATAGTGCGCATCCTGAAGATAAGGCGGAATCGTAACGGTCTGTTCCCTGACTGCCTTCCTTGCCGCAAAGATCGCTTCCGTGCAGGAATTGCTCTTCGGACTCACGGCGACGCAGACAGCAGCATGGGCGAGAATCAGCGAAGACTCCGGCATACCGATCCGCTCGATCGCCTGAGCAGCGGAAACGGCAACTACAAGTGCCTGCGGATTCGCCATTCCAACGTCCTCCGACGCGCAGATCATGATCCTTCTGGCAATAAACCGGATATCCTCACCCGCTTCAAGCATCCGTGCAAGATAAAAAACCGCAGCGTCAGGATCCGATCCGCGCATGCTCTTGATAAACGCGGAGATCGTGTCATAGTGCTGATCCCCATCCTTATCATACCGGACAGCCCTCTTCTGAATACACTCCTGCGCTGTCTCAAGCGTGAAATGAATCTTTCCGTCTTCCGACCGGGGCGTGGTAAGGGCTCCAAGCTCAAGCGCATTCAGCGCGCTTCTCGCGTCTCCGCCCGATACATCCGCGAGAAACTGAACCGCGTCCTCATCGATCTCGATGTCAAATGCGCCCACACCCCGTTCCTGGTCAGACACGGCCCGCAAAAGAAGCCTGGCGATGTCTTCCCTTTCCAGTCTTCTCAGTTCAAAGACCAGGGAGCGGGAAAGCAGAGCCCCGTTCACTTCAAAATAAGGATTCTCCGTGGTCGCGCCGATCAGGACGATCGTCCCGTCCTCAACAAAAGGCAGCAGATAATCCTGCTGCGCCTTGTTGAACCGATGAATCTCATCAATAAACAGAATCGTCCGCTTTGCGTACATGCCAAGCGTCTCCTGCGCCTGACGGACGACCTCCTCCATATCCTTTTTCCCCGCGGAAGTCGCGTTGATCTGCCGGAACGCAGCGGATGTCGTGTTCGCGATCACCCGGGCCAGCGTCGTTTTTCCGGTTCCGGGAGGTCCGTACAGGAGAATGGAGCTGAGCCGGTCTGCCCGTATTGCACGCTCCAGCATGCGGCCATGACCGATGATATGCTCCTGACCGACCACCTCGTCCAGTGTCCGCGGGCGCATCCTGGAGGCAAGGGGAGCGGAAGACTCCTTCTCCTTCCGGGCAGCGTATTCAAACAGATCCATCCGCAGATTCCTCCTCCGGCACGCTCTTCCGTTCCGTCTCCGGCAGGTGCTCTGACGCATTCTCCGGTACCTGAGCGCTCTGCTGCTCCTGCTCCTGCGTTTGTTCCGGCTCCCGCTCGGACACGCCTGCTGATTCTCTCTCCCGCTCCTGTCTGTC